>NZ_CBDRFA010000116.1:0-20300 GCF_965343085.1 Nocardiopsis synnemataformans
CCGCGTCCTTCAGCACCGAGCCAGGGCTTCTCCGGGTGCAGTCCGCGCTGTCGTTCTACTCGGCCCCAGCGCTTGCACGGACACATCGCTGACAGGCCCAGCCACGAAAATGTCCCGCTCAGGCCCCGTGGCCTGATCTGAGCGGTGAGTCATCTAGCTGATGCCGGGATCTGGGCCGATGACGAGCCCAGGCCGACAGAGACGCTATCGCTTAGGCAGCGAGAGCGAACTCAGTGCGCTTAGAATTGGCACTTGTGTTTACGCGAATGCAGGATTAACGAGGTCACAAACGCAACCCTCGACCCGCTTCCCCTGGAACGACTACCGAAGTCGAAACCGATCACCCCCTGTGCAGTTTTCACGGCCTCCCCGCCAGGCGGGGCGACCGACAAGCGAGCGGCGAACGCTCGCGCGTCCATCACTCTACCTGTTGAACAGCACGGGGGCCAAGCTGATTCCCGCTCGCGGAGGGGAATCCGCGACCGCCTCCGGGACGGACAGGGAGAAACCCCCGCGGGCGCGGACGCAAGAGGTGGTCGACGCGACCCGCGGGGGCGGTCGGCAGGGTCGGGCCGACCTTGGGAAACGACAGGATCTCCCCCGAGATGAGGTCCTGTCCCTCACTGGTCCGCTACCCCCTGTCGCGGCCCAGTCATAGGGGAAGACGCGAGCGGGCCCCCGGGGGGTTGCCCGGGGGCCCGCTCTTTGCCAGGTTCTGCCCTGTCCGGAGGCAGCGGTGACCGGAGCCGCCGTCGACCGGTCGGCCCTACCAGCCGGTCTCCTCCGTGCCCGTCAGGTCGGCCTGGTTGGTCGGCCCCGTCTGCGTCGGCCCCGTCTGCTCCGAGGGGAGGCCCACACCCTCAGTGGTCGTGGGACCGCCGGGCAGCTGCTCGCCGGTGGTCGGTCCGGCGGGGGCCTCCTCGGGCACCCCGTTGGCCATCCCGCTGAGGAAGGAGCCCGCGGCGTTCACCGCGTGCTGCGACACCAGCGTCGTCGCCGGGTCCGCCTCGGCCAGGACGGCGAAGGCCACGTCGTCCTTGTAGCCGACGAACCAGTGCAGCGAGGTGTCGCCCTGTTCCACGCGGGCCGCCTGCCCGTGGACCTCTCCCCCGGTGGCGAGCAGCTCGGGCATGCGGTTGGCCACCGCGTCGCGCAGCCCGGTGCGGACCACCTCCAGGTGGGCGCTGTCCAGGGAGGCGGCCCCGATCGGGTCCGGGCCCTCCTCGGGCACCAGGGTCGGCGCGTTCCACGTACCGTCCGCGACCGCGGCCGCGACCAGGGCCATGGACAGCGGGCTGACCCGCACCCCGTGTTCGCCGATCATGGCCGCGGCCACGTTCTCCTCGCCGTCCTCCACGGCCACCGAGCCCGAGGAGGCCGGGACGGGCAGCTGCCACTCGGCGCCGATGCCCATCCGCCCGGCGGTCTCGGCGATCCCCTCCGGCCCCACCTCGGCGCCCAGGCCGGCGAACCCGACGTTGCAGCTGAAGGTGATGTTGCGGGCCAGGGTGGGCTGGTCGAGCAGGGCCCCGCCGCCCGGGTTGACGAAGGTGCGCCCGCCGATCTCCGCGGAGTAGCCGCAGGGCACCTCGCTCTCGGGGGTGGCCGCGCCCGACTCCAGGGCGGCCAGGGCGGTGACCATGCCGAAGGTGCTGCCCGGCAGGTAGGAGCCGGTGAAGGCGTTGTCGTCCGCGGTGCTGCCCGAGGCGCTGGCCGCGGCCAGGACCTCGCCGCTGCCGGTGTCGACCGCCACCAGGTAGCCGTTGCCCGGCACCATGTCCAGCGCGTTCTCGGCGGCCCGCTGCACGTCCAGGTCCAGGGTGGTGTCGATGGCCCCGCTGAGCGAGCCCTCCCACGCCTCCAGGACGTCGGTGACCTGACCGTCCTGGTCCAGGGAGACCACCTGGGTGGTGCCCGAACCGGCCAGCTCGTGCTGGAAGATGTTCTGGAGCCCGTTCAGGCCGACGGTGTCGCCCGCCTGGTAGGAGCCGGGCACTCGGGAGGAGACCCGGTGCTCGGCGGTACCGGCGACCTCGCCCAGCAGGAAGGGCGACACCGAGGGGGTCAGGTTGACCTGGACCTCCTGGGTGTCCACCCCGGAGATCCGCGAGGCCTCGCTCAGCAGCGTCTCGTCCACGCTGGAGCCGCGCATGAGCACCAGCGGCTGGAACTGCTCGGGCGGCGCGGAGCGCACCCGGTTCAGGAGCGGGTCGGGGTCCTCGTTGAGGAGTTCGGCGAGCTGGGTGACCCCGGCCTCCTTGTCCTCCATGTCCGCGGGGTAGACGCCGAAGGCCGTCACGCTGTCCGCGGTGACCAGCGGCTCGCCCTCGCGGTCGAGGATCTGGCCGCGCTCCTGGCTCTCGTAGCTGACCGCGAGGCGCTCCTCCTCGCTCAGGTCGGGGTGCAGCACGCTCGTGGACCAGGAGATGCGCCAGCCGTCGGGGCCCCACTCCAGGGGCATGCGCCCGGTGTAGCTCCAGGTCGGGTCGCCGATGCCGAGGTCGGCGTTGACGCCGAACTCGGCCTGGGCCGACTCGCCCTCGCGGGAGATGGGTCCGAGCTGGAAGCGCAGGGAGGCCAGGTCGAGCTGCTCGCGCATGTCCGTGAGTGCCGCGGACACCTGTGCGGGGTCGCCGTCGGTGTAGGCGGCGGCGGTCTCGTGGTCACCGTCCTGCCAGGCGAGCAGGAAGGACCTGACCGCCACCTCGGGACTGGGATGCGGTGTGCACGCGACCAGGGCGGCGGCGAGGAGCAGGCCGCTGCCGGCGGCCGTGATCCGGCCGAGGGGACGGGGGGACACCGTGTGTGTTCCTTTCAGGTGCCTCATCGACGGCGGCGGATCGCGCGTTCCATGTCGCGTTTCGCCTCGCGCTCGGCGATGTCGTGGCGCTTGTCGTACTCACGCTTACCGCGGGCCAGAGCGATCTCCACCTTGGCGCGCCCGTCACTGAAGTACAGGGACAGCGGGACGAGCGTGCGGCCGGGTTCCCGGGTCTTGCCGATCAGCCGGGAGATCTGCTCGCGGTGCAGGAGTAGCTTACGCGATCGTCGGGCGGCGTGGTTGGTCCACGTCCCCTGGGAGTACTCGGGGATGTGGACGTTCTCCAGCCACACCTCGCCGTCGTTGATGTGCGCGAAGCCGTCCACGAGGGAGGCGCGGCCCTGCCGCAGCGACTTGACCTCGGTACCGGTCAGGACCAGGCCCGCCTCGTAGGTCTCGTCGATGTGGTAGTCGTGCCGGGCCCGGCGGTTCTGCGCGATGAGCTTACGCCCGGTCTCCCGTGCCACAGGTGTGTCCCTTCATACGTCCGGGGGGCACGTGGCCCCCCGGTGTCGAATCCTCCCCGCCCCAGGCGGCCGCGTCAGATCTTGAGATAGCGGCGCAGGGTGAGGAACGAGGTGATGGTGCACAGCAGGATGCCGAGGATCATCGAGACGCCGATGACGTACAACAGCGAACCCGCGCCCAGGGCCATGTCGAACTGGAACCAGTCCTCGATCCGCGTGAGCAGGGTGTAGCGGGTGGCCACGATGAAGCCGGAGGCGATCAGACCACCGATGAGGCCGGCGACCGCGCCCTCCAGCAGGAACGGCAGCTGGATGTAGAAGTTCGACGCGCCGACCAGCCGCATGATGCCGGTCTCCCGGCGGCGGCTGTAGGCCGACAGCCGAATGGTGTTGCCGATCAGCAGCGCGGCGGCGGCCAGCTGGACCCCCGCGAGCACCAGGGCGGCCGCGCGCAGGCCGTCCAGCAGCCCAAAGAACTGCTCCAGCACGATCTCGTCGTCGGAGACGCTGTCCATGCCCGGAGCGCCCTCCACCGCGGAGCGCACGGTCTGGTAGTGGGAGGGGTCGGTGAGCTGCACCCGGTAGTTGTCCGGGATGTCGCCCTCCTGCGTGGCGTTGGCCAGCGCCTCGTTGGAGGAGCCGAATCGGTCCTGGAAGTCCTGCCAGGCCTCGGCCGCGGTGAGGTAGGTGTACTCCTGCACCTGGTCCAGGCCGTCGAGGGTCTGCTCCAGGGCCTGGCGGTCCTCGTCGGTGGCCGGACCGTTCTCCTGACAGGTCGTGGTGGGCGAGATCTCGGTACACATGTAGATGGTGAGCGTGATCCGCTCGTCCCAGTAACTGCGCATCTCGGAGACCTGCTGGTTGACCAGTAGACCGGCGCCGAAAAGAGTCAGTGAGATGGCCACCGTCGTGATGACCGCGATGGTCATCGTCAGGTTTCGGCGAAGGCCGATCCACGTCTCGGAGAGAACGAATTGTGCTCGCATGATCTGTTAAAGGTCCATCCTTCGGGGCTTCGCCGCGCCGGTCCTCGCAGCGGGAGGTCAGTACGCCTGGCCGTAGACGCCGCGCGTCTGGTCGCGCACTACCAAGCCCTCTTCAAGCTCGATCACGCGCTTGCGCATCGAGTCGACGATGGCGGCGTCGTGGGTCGCCATGACGACGGTGGTGCCCGTGCGGTTGATTCGGTCCAGCACCTTCATGATGCCGATGGAGGTCGCGGGGTCGATGTTGCCCGTGGGCTCGTCGGCCAGCAGGATCTGGGGGCGGTTGACGAACGCGCGGGCGATGGCCACGCGCTGCTGCTCACCGCCGGAGAGTTCGTTGGGCATCCGCCCGGCCTTGCCCTCCAGGCCGACGAGTTCGACGACCTCGGGGACGACCTTGCGGATGAAGCGGCGGGGCTTGCCGATGACCTCCAGCGCGAAGGCGACGTTCTCGAAGACGTTCTTGTTCGGCAGCAGGCGGAAGTCCTGGAAGACGCAGCCGATACGGCGGCGCAGGTGGGGGACCTTCCAGTTGGACAGGCGCGCCAGGTCCTTGCCGGCGACGTGCACACGCCCCTTGTCGGGCTTCTCCTCCTTGAGGACCAAGCGGAGGAAGGTCGACTTGCCGGAGCCGGACGGGCCGACCAGGAAGACGAACTCGCCCTTGTCTACGTCAATGGAAACGCCGTCGAGCGCGGGGCGCTTCTGGGTCGGGTAGACCTTGGTGACGTTATCGAAGTGGATCACAGGCGCATCACAAGGTTCTCGAAGGTATGGGCACCCGCAGTGGAGGGCACTCCGCGCGGGATCGTACCGGCCACATGGCCAACCGACAGTGTAGAGGGGGGAGCGGCCCGGATTGTCCCGGTCGCCTCACACCCGAAGACTCGGTGCACCATCGGACAACAGCCTCGAGCATATCGGAGGCGTCAACCGATGATAACGTTCACATATAGCAGTTTCGGTAAAACTGCGGAGACGTGATCATCACCATTGGGACACAACATCCACATCTGTCCCACCTGCTCACACGGGGTGTCACCGCTACGACCGGGCGTGTCCGCGGCCTCCGCCAGAACCGTCCCGGCCACCGGGGACTCCGGCCGCGCGGACCGCGGACCCCGGGTTCCGTCTCGCTCGCCGCCGTCCCCCGGACGGCGCCCCGACCCGGCACACCTGGCCCGCCGGACCCTCCCCCGCGGCGGGGCCGCCGGGAGAAGGTGCCCCTAGGAGTCCTCGGAGCGCTCGCGGCTGCGCATCCAGCGGATCTCGGCGTCGATGAACTCGTCGATGTCCCCGTCCAGCACACCCGAGGTGTTGCCGGTCTCGGCGCCGGTGCGCACGTCCTTGACACTCTGGTACGGGTGCAGGACGTAGTTGCGCATCTGGGTGCCCCAGCTGCTCACCGAGTCACCGCGGATCTCGTCCAGCGCCGCCTGCTCCTCCTCGCGCTTGCGCACCAGCAGCTTGGCCTGGAGCATCGACATGGCCGTGGCCTTGTTCTGCAACTGCGACCGCTCGTTCTGGCAGGACACCACGATGCCGGTCGGCAGGTGGGTGATGCGCACCGCCGAGTCGGTGGTGTTGACGCCCTGGCCGCCGGGGCCGCTGGAGCGGTACACGTCCACCCGCAGGTCGCCGTCGTCGATCTCGATGTGGTCGCTCTGCTCCACCACCGGGACGACGTCCACGCCCGCGAACGAGGTCTGGCGCCGGTTCTGGTTGTCGAAGGGCGAGATGCGCACCAGGCGGTGTGTGCCGTGCTCGCCGCGCAGGGTGCCGTAGGCGAACGGGGTCTTGACCGCGAAGGAGGTGGACTTGATGCCCGCCTCCTCGGCGTAGGAGGTCTCGTAGATGTCGGTGGGGTAGCCGTGCCGCTCGGCCCAGCGCAGGTACATGCGCTGGAGCATCTGCGCCCAGTCCGCGGCGTCCACGCCGCCCGCCTGGGAGTTGATCGTGACGATGGCCTCGCGCTCGTCGTGCGGCCCGTTGAGGAGGGTGCGCACCTCCAGCTCGCCGATCTCCTTGCGCAGCTGGTCGAGCTCGCGGTCGGCCTCGGCCTTGGTGTCGGCGTCGTCCTCGCCCTCGGCCAGCTCGTAGAGCACGCCGAGGTCGTCGAGCCGCTGGCTGATGCCGTTGACCTTGTTGACCATGGACTCCAGGCTGGAGAGCTGGCGCGTCACCTTCTGCGCGTTGTCCTGGTCGGCCCACAGTTCGGGGTCGGCGGACTGCTCGCGCAACTCGGCGATCTGCGTGTGCATGGCCTCCAGGTCCAACACGGCGCTGACGCTCGCCAGGGTCGCCGCGAGGTCCTTGATCTTCTCTGCTGGGTCCAGTTCTGCCACGGACCCCAGTGTAGGCCCCAAACAGGTGCGGGCTCCCCGCGCGCACCGGCGCGGGGAGCCCGTCGGGGTCGGACGGGGGACGAGGACCCTGACGGACCGGCCCCCCGGGCGCTAGCCCACCAGGCCGCGGAAGGACCGCAGCGCCACGGACAGCGTGGCCAGGTCGAAGCGCTCGTTCTCCTGGATCTCCGACAGCGTGATCCCGGCGCGCTGCACCCGGTCGCGGTTCTGGTCGATCCACGCGGCGATCAGCTCGGAGGGCTCCTGCGCCGGGCCGCTCTCCAGCACCCGCGCGGTCAGGTCGGCGTGCGCCGCGTACAGGTCGTCGCGCAGCGAGGAGCGCGCCGTCGTCACCCACCGGTCGTCGCGCGGCAGGTCGATGATGCGCTCGCGCCACCAGCTGATGTTGAGCCGGTCGGCCAGCTCGAAGTAGAGCTCGGCGACCTTCTCCACCGGACGCCCGGTGCGCTGGGCGATCTCCACCAGGTCCAGCGTGGAGTAGGCGGGCACCATCACGGCCACCTGCTCGGCCAGCTCGGTCGACACGCCCATCGACGTGTAGCGGTCGCGGCGTTCGACGAAGGCCTCGCGGTCGCGGCCCCGCAGCAGCTGGACCAGCTGCGGCAGCACCTCGCCCACGCCGTCGGCGAAGTAGCCGATCTCGCTGCTGATGTCGAAGGGGAAGGTTCGGTTGCGCAGCAGCCACCGGGCGGAGCGCTCGGCGAGCTTGCGCGCCTCCAGCAGCAGGACGAGCTGGCTGTCCATCGAGATCTCGTGGTCCAGCTCCTCCAGCCTGCTCCAGAACCGGCGCAACCCCAGCACGTCCTGCACCACCAGGTAGGCGCGGGCGATGTCGGCGGAACTGGATCCCAGCTCCTCGTTGAGCCGGAACGCGAAGGTCAGACCGGAGCGGTTGACCATCTGGTTGACGACCTGGTTGACGATGATCTCCCGGCGCAGCGGGTGGGAGTGCACGCCCGCGGCGAAGCGCTCCGACCGCAGGGGCGTCGGGAAGTACGCCGTCAGGGTGTCGGTCAGGTACGGGTCCTCGGACAGGTCGGACAGGTCGAGCTGGTCCTTGAGGCTGATCTTGGTGTACGACAGCAGCGTGGCGAACTCCGGGCTTGTCAGGCCCCTGCCCGCCGCGCGCCGCTCCGCAATCGTCTTGTCGGAGGGCAGGTCCTCCTGCTTGCGCTTGAGCACCCTGGTGCGCTCCAGGTGGCGCATGTACCGGCCGTGGACGTGCAGCATCTGGTCGTCCTGCTTGCGCGCGGCGGCCAGCACGGTGTTCTGCGCGTCGTTGTTGTCCAGGACCAGCTCGGCGACCTCGTCGGTCATGTCGATGAACAGCTGGTCGCGGTCGGCCTTGTCCAGCTTGCCCGCCAACACCTCCCGGTCCAGCATGATCTTGATGTTGACCTCGTGGTCGGAGGTGTCCACACCGGCGGAGTTGTCGATGAAGTCGGTGTTGATCCGGCCGCCCGCGCGAGCGAACTCGATCCGCGCGTCCTGGGTCAGGCCCAGGTTGCCGCCCTCGCCGACCACCTTGACGCGCAGCTCGGTGGCGTCCACGCGCAGCTGGTCGTTGGCCTTGTCGCCCGCGTCGGCGTGCGTCTCGGTACCGGCCTTGACGTAGGTGCCGATGCCGCCGTTCCACAGCAGGTCGACGGGGGAGGTGAGCACGCACCGGATCAGCTCGTCCGGTGTGAGACTCCGCACCTCCTCATCGATGCCGAGCGCCTCGCGCACCTGCGGCGTGATCGGCACGGACTTGGCCGTGCGCGGGTGCACGCCGCCGCCCTCGGAGATGAGCTTGGGGTCGTAGTCCTCCCACGTGCTGCGGGGCAGGTCGAAGACGCGCTTGCGCTCCACCCAGGAGGTGTGCGGATCGGGGTCGGGGTCGAGGAAGACGTGGCGGTGGTCGAAGGCCGCGATCAGCCGGATCTGCTGGGAGAGCAGCATGCCGTTGCCGAACACGTCGCCGGACATGTCGCCGATGCCGACGACCGTGAACGGCTCCTCCTGCACGTTCACGCCCATCTCGCGGAAGTGGAACCGGACCGACTCCCAGGCGCCGCGCGCGGTGATGCCCATGGCCTTGTGGTCGTAGCCGACCGAGCCGCCGGAGGCGAAGGCGTCGCCGAGCCAGAAGCCGCGCGCGGTGGAGATGGCGTTGGCGGTGTCGGAGAAGGTGGCGGTGCCCTTGTCGGCGGCGACCACGAGGTAGGAGTCGTCGCCGTCGTGCAGGACGGTGCGCTCGGGGTGCACGGTCTCGCCGTCCACGAGGTTGTCGGTGACGTCGAGCAGGCCGCTGATGAACTGCTTGTAGCAGGCCACGACCTCGGCCATCACCTCGTCGCGGGTGCCGTTCTGGGGCAGCCGCTTGCACACGAAGCCGCCCTTGGCGCCGCTGGGGACGATGACGGAGTTCTTGACCATCTGGGCCTTGACCAGGCCCAGGATCTCGGTGCGGAAGTCCTCGAAGCGGTCCGACCAGCGCAGTCCGCCGCGCGCGACCGCGCCGAAGCGCAGGTGCACGCCCTCCACGCGCGGGGAGTAGACGTACATCTCGAACCGGGGCCGCGGGTGGGGCAGGTCCGGGATCTCCTGCGGGTTGAGCTTGAGCACCAGGTAGGGGTGGCCCTGGTAGTGGTTGGTGCGCAGGGTGGCGCGGATCGCCGCCAGGAACGCGCGCAGGATGCGGTCGTGGTCCAGGCTGGCCACGGCCTCCAGCTCGCCCTCGACCTTTCGGACGAGGACGTCGGCGCGCTCGTGGCGGCCCTCGCCGGGCTGGTCGGGGTCGAAGCGGGTCTCGAACAGCTCGACCAGCAGGTTGGCGATCCCGACGTTGGCCACCAGCACGTCGGCCAGGTACTCGGGGGTGAACGTGGACCCGGTCTGGCGCAGGTACTTGGCGTAGGCGCGCAGCACGGTGAGCTGGCGCCAGTCGAGGCCCGCCCGCACCACCAGGGCGTTGAACCGGTCGCTCTCGCCCAGGTCGCGCCAGGAGGCGTCGAAGGCCTCCTCGAACAGGCACTTGAGGCGTTCGGGAGCCAGGTCGGACTCGGGGATCGGGCCGAGGCCGAAGTCGTAGATCCACACCCGGCCCACGTCCCGGACGGTGACGTCGTAGGGCCACTCGTCGACGACCTCCACGCCCAGGTTCTCCAGGACGGGCAGGACGCGCGAGAGCGAGATGGGCTCGCCGATCCGGTAGAGGCGGAACCGCCAGCAGCCGGGGTCGGCGTCCTCGCGCTGGTACAGGACCGCGGAGAACTCGCCGTGGCGCCGCTCGGGGTCGGTGCGGGCCAGGAGCTTCTCCAGCTCGCGGATGTCGCCCGCCGCGGTGGCGGGGCTGTTGTCGACCTTGTAGGCCTCGGTGAGGCCGCCCGAGTAGCGCTCCTTGAACTCGGTGGCGCGCACGGGGCCGAAGGCCGCGGCGAGGGCGTCGTCGAGGTCCAGGTCCCAGGAGCGGGCCGCCTCGCGGACCTTCTCCTCCAGGGCGACCTGGTCGATGTCGGCGAGGGTGCGCCCGTGCTGGGCGCGGGCCACCAGGTACAGGCGGGCCAGCGGGGCGGAGCCGATGAGCACGTTGTGGTCCATCGTGGCGCCGTGGAAGGCCTCGGCGAGGACCTTCTGGATGTCCAGGCGCACCCGGGTGCTGTACTGGTCGCGCGGCATGTACACGAAGCAGGACATGTACCGGCCGCCGTAGGGGTCGCGGCGCATGAACAGCTTGGTGCCGCGCCGGTCGCGCAGGCGCAGGACTCCGCGGACGATGTTGTACAGCTCGCCCACGGGAATCTGGAGGAGTTCCTCCCGGGGGAAGGTCTCCAGCAGCTCGGTGAGGTCCTTGCCGTCGTAGCTGTCGGCCTCGAACCCGGCCAGGGCCAGCACCTCGGCCTGCTTGCGGCGCATGATGGGGATCTGGGCGATGCTGGTGGTGCTGGCCTGGGAGGTGAACAGGCCGAGGAACCGGCGCTCGCCGACGATGTTGCCCTGGGCGTCGAACTTCTTGACGCCGATGTAGTCCAGGTACTTGGGCCGGTGGACCGTGGCGCGCGAGTTGGCCTTGGTCAGGACCAGGATGTAGGGCTCGCGGGCCTTGCCGCGGATCTCGGGGGGCAGGGCGGCGAAGCTGGTGGAGGCGGGCGAGTCCATGCGCAGGATGCCCAGGCCCGAGCCGGGCTCGGGGCGCAGGGAGTCGTCGCCGTTCTCGTCGGTGACCAGGGTGTACTCGCGGTAGCCCATGAAGGTGAAGTGGCGTCCCGCGGCCCAGCGCAGGAAGTCGACGCTCTCGCCGATCTCGCGCGGGTCCACTCCCCCGGCCACGAGCCGGTCGGGGTAGGCCGCGAGCTCGTCGGCGATCCGGATGGCCCGGTCGCTCATCTTGCCGGCGTCCTCGTCCACGTAGCGCACGTCGGCCAGGACGGACTCGACGCGGGCGGTGATCTCCCGCAGGCGCTCGGGGTCGGGCTGCGGGTCGATCTCGATGTGCATCCAGGACTCGTCGATGGGCAGCAGGCCCCCGCCGCCGGTCTCCGGGTCCACCCGGACCAGACGGCCCTCCAGGTCACGGCCGACGGTCATCTGGGGGTGGATGATCAGTCGGGCCCCGGCACCGAGGTCGCTGAGGGCCATCGTGACGGAGGAGACGAGGAAGGGGGCGTTGTCGGTGACGATCTCCACGACGCCGGTCTGCTGGTCCCAGCCGTCGCGCGCGGCGTCGGGGGTGTAGACGCGGACCTTGGCCCGTCCGGCGGCGCGCTGGGCGCCGAAGGAGCGGTGGGCCTCGGCCGCGCCGCAGATCTGCTCGGGGGAACGGCCGCTGATCTCCTCGGGGTCCGTGTGCCGGTAGTACACGGGGAGGAAGCGGCGGACGGCGTCGGCCTCCTCGGGGCTGATGCGCGCCCCGGGGGACCACTTGGTGGCCGCCTCACTGAGCAGCTTCTGGAGCTGGACGTCGGATTGCCCGGACATAGGGATCTCTCACTCCTTTGTGAGCAACGTCGCACGAGTGCTGGCAGAACGACCGGTCATATGACCTGTGAACTTCTGGGGCACTGCGTGATTCGGTGTGAACTCCCTGGGCCGCAAGGAGTCCACGACCGTGGTGGTTCGGATTGGGGTCGCGGGGCGCCGGACCTCGTTGTCCCCGCCCCGCCCGGTGCCAAGGCTACTGGCTTTCGGGCCCGGGGGCAGGACCAACACCGTTACAGGGTGGTTGCGGAGTGTTAGAAACAGATTGCGGTGATCGGTTACTGCGTACACGGGCCACCACCTACCCCTCGAACAGGGGGACATGTCGTCACCGAGCCGTTGCCTGGTGGACCGCGGTCATCACGGCCCGGGGATCGGTCAGGTCGGGCAGGACGACGACCGCCCCGACCTCGCGCAGCTGGCTCTCCGTGGTCGAGCCGTTGAGCACCGCGACCGGGGTCGCGCCGCCGATCACGGCGGCGCGCACGTCCGGGGCGGAGTCGGTGATGAAGACCGTCTCCTCCTCGGGGTAGACCCGGCCGCCCTCGCCCGCCGCGTGCAGGCGGATGGACTGGATGAGGCTGGACTTGGGGTAGTTGACCGAACCGTAGCCGCCGATGGCCAGGTTGAGGTAGGTGTCCAGGCCGAAGGCGACCAGCTTGGCCGTGGCGTTGGCGCGGGTGCTGCCGCTGACCACCGTCTGGACGGTGTCGGGCATGGAGGCCACCGCCGCCAGCGAGGCCGCGGCACCGGGCATGACGCGGCCCTTGGAGAGCAGCTCCTCGGAACGCCTGCCGAAGGACTCCTCCAGGGCGTCGAGGAACTCGCCCAGGGAGCTGGTGTCGGGTTCGACATCGACGTAGTTGCGGGCGCAGAACTCGAAGAACATCTCCGAGTCGGTCCGGCCCGCCGACGAGGTCAGATAGACGAGGGGCTCACCGGTGACCTTCTCGAAGGCCTCGGCGTAGGCCGCCCTCGTCACCCGTCCCACGTCGAGGAGGGTGAGGTCGATGTTCCATAGCACCAGGCGGCTGATGGCGAACTCCTCGGGGCGCGACGGGGGTGGGGTCTCCTCCATCTTGCCGTATGGACGCACAAGGGCGGAAACCTCCGTCCGGGTCCGGCCAGGAGGGCAGTCCGAACGGAGGATTTCGGCCAGAAGGCATCAGGAGGTCAGCGCCCTCCCGCGACCAGGCGGGTGAACGCGGCCCATTCGGAGGCACCCACGGGGAGAAACCCCTGTTCGGGGTGCTTGGAGTCGCGGATGGCGGCGCCGGTGGGGAGATCGGCGACCTCGACGCAGTTGTCCTGGGAGGAGGAGTAGGAGGACTTACGGAACGCCGGGGATACCTGGGCCACCTCGACGCAGTTCTCCTGGGAGGAGGAGTAGGAGGACTTACGGAACTCCAGCAGCATGGTCAGGCTCGCTTGTCGTGCTCGGCGGCGATGGACTCGATCAGGGCAAGGGACTTCTTCGGGTCCAGGGCCAGGTTGTGAACAGCGTCGAAGATCAGCGTATGCCGATCGACATAGGCTTGGTCCTCCACATAGAGAGTCTCCACACCAGTGGAGATACTGACGATGCCCGGCTCGGGGCTGGGAAACTCCAGCAGCGAGAAGGCTCCGTCCATCGCCGTGTGCGCCCCGGCATCGAACGGCACGACCAACAGCGTCACCTTGTAGTGGGCCGCGATTCCCGTGAGAAACCGCAGTTGCTCAGCCATCACCTCAGGTGAGCCGACCACCCGGTGCAATGCCGCCTCGTCGATGACGCAGATCAGCTGCGGGCCGCCAGGCGCGTCGAGCACACTCCGGCGAGACATCCGAGACTCCACCTTGCGTTGGGTGTCCTCCGGAGGAACGATCCCACCGGACTCAAAGATCGCGGTGGCGTAGTCCGGCGTCTGGAGCAGACCAGGTATCAGTAGTGCCTCATACGACCGGATTCGGACGGCTTCGGCCTCCATGTCAGGCAGCGAACCAGGGAAAAGGTCAGCGTATTTGTGCCAGTCGCTGCGCCCGCGAGCCTCCTCGGTCAGACTGAGAAGGTGCTCCCTCGCCTCGCCCCGCACCTCGTAGATGTCGAGCAGCCCGGTGACCTCGTCCCGTTTGGGGAACTTCCACTCATTGCGCTCGATTCGGGTCAGTCTCGCTCCAGCGGTCCAACCCATCCGCTTCGCGACTTCGCCAGACGTCAACCCTGACTCGTCGCGCAAACGCCGAAGGGCTGCGGCCAGCCGACGCCGACGCACACCAGGTGACCGATTCGTCGTCACGTGGACCCCCACATCTCTCTTCAGCTCTGCCAATGATGGTAGTACTCGCCTGTCGATAAAAATCCTTGCAGGCAAGAAAATACTATTGAAAAACTTGCACGCAAGAGTCATACTGGAGCCAGCGGCACACCCCTATCGGGCGTCGCCTCCTCCCAGTAAGGAGCTGACTCCATGGCGTCAACGACCGTGCCCGGCGTCGAGCTGTACACCGAAGTGGTTCAAGTGATCCGGGGAGGTGAGCCCGACGAGGACGGCATCCCCCTCGCAGGCCGCGTCTCTCCCCTCGCCCCCACCTACAACACGCGGACCTGCGCGTGCTCCTGCGGTCCCCTCCCCCACAGCCTGTGGGAGTCCCTGGACCGGCTGAACCCGTACGACGACGACAGCGACATCTGGCTGCGCGTCCTGGCCGAGGGGTCCAACATTCCCCTTCCCGAGGGCGCCACGCTCATCGAGACCAAGCGGGTGAGCTACCGCGTCACGTGAGCACACACGTGTCCCTGTTGTTGGGCGACGCCGCCTTCATACCGTGGCGCCGCCCAACGGCACGGCCACTTCCATCGAACACAAGAGAAGCAACCCTCACGCTCAGGAGCACGTACATGGACACCATGACAGCGGATAGGAGCGCCGCACCGACGCTTCGCACCAGCGACTTCCGGGCGGCCGACTGCTCGAACTGCGGCGGTTCGGGGAAGGTCTGGTTCGAAAGCGACGGAGACGGCCCTTGGAAGGGAAAGCAATTGGTTGACTGCCCGATATGCAGGGGAAGTGGCAAGGCGTGAACCTGGAAGAACTGCACACTCGCCTCGTCGGACGGCTCGACACCACGGACGCGATTCGGGCGGCCTTCGCCGACCACCCCCGGCATCGTTACATCCCCGACCTGGTGTGGCCCGACATCCAGGGCCTGCCACTCGTTCGCTCGGCCGACCCCGCGCGATGGGCCGCCTACGTCTATGACGACGACGCGGTGGTCACCCAGGCCAACGACGGCGGCAGCGGCGCGGTCAACACCCCGTCCTCGTCCTCATCAGCGCCTCAGGTGATGGTTGAGATGATCCAGGCGGCCGAGGTGTGCCCCGGGATGCGGGTGCTGGAGATCGGTACCGGCACCGGCTGGAACGCCGCCATCCTCTCTTCCCTGGTCGGCCCCACAGGGGGAGTCACATCATTGGAGATCGACCCGAAGGTGGCCGAGCGGGCGCGCAAACGCCTGGCCGGAACCGGGGTAGAAGTCCGCACCGATGTGACACCACCCGAAGGAACGTACGACGCGGTCATCGCCACGTGTTCGGCACACCGCGTCCCAGAGGATTGGACACGTCACCTCACGGCCGGGGGCAGGCTCATCCTCCCTTGGGCTCCGTACGAGGCGGGCGGGCCAACCCCCATCGCCTCGTTGGTCGGAGGTCGAGAGGGTCGTTTCGTACGGGACGGGTCGTTCATGCGGGACCGCGGTCAACGTGTACCCGCCCAGCGTTTCCCAGGCATGGGGCAGGAGGTCGAACGGAAGGGGTCCTTCCCCCTTGGTTCTCGGGAACTGCTTGACCAGGATCTCCTGACCCGTTTGGTACTGGCAGCGCCCGACATCGGAATCAACGTCGGTGTACGTCCCTGGGAGAGCGGGACCGCCTCGATCATTGCGCTCGGGGCAGGTGCCCCCTGGGCCTACGTGTGGCCCGACGGCTCCACCACCGGAGGCGGTCCCCGTGATCTGGTTGAGGAACTGGCGGAGGTCCACGCTCTTCTGGAGGGCGCGGGCTGGCCCGAGTTGAGTGAGTTCTCGCTGGAGACCGACACCGAATGTGGTGTGTACCGGGTACGCACAGGCGCGCTCGGCCCCTGGGAACACCCGGTGTAGAAGCGTTGCTCTCTGTCCGAAAGGCCGGACAGAGAGCAACGCTTCCCCTGAACGGCAAGGGCGCAACAGCTCGTGTTTCTCAGCCACGCTGGGAAGGGGTGCGAGCGTCTGGACTACAACGTACCCGTGGAGGACTGAGCATGGCCGACGACGTGACCGTGCGCGCCAGGCGAGAGACCGACCTCCCGGCGGCGGCGAAGGCCCTGGTAACCGTCCACGCCAGCGACGGGTACCCGGTGGAGGGCGTCGCCGACCCCCGTGCCTGGCTGACGCCGCCGGGGCTCCTGGAGTCCTGGGTCGCCGAACTCGACGGCGAGGTCGTCGGACACGTCAGCGTGAGCGCCGCCAACCACGAGGACGCCGTGGCGATGTGGACGGCGGCCTCCGGTGAACCGCAGGAGCGGATCGCGGTCCTGGCACGGCTGTTCGTCCTGCCGAGGGCGCGGCGGCGCGCGGTCGGCGCACGCCTGATACAGGCGGCGACGCACTTCGCCCGGCACTCGGGGCGCCGGCTGGTGCTGGACGTCATGGCCAAGGACCAGGCCGCCATCCGTCTCTACGAACGGCTCGGGTGGCGGCACATCGGCACCACCACCCACGTCTTCGACGGCTCCGAAGGTGTTCCGGCCCTCTGCTACGCCTCTCCCTGAGCCAGGTAGCGCAGCTCCTGGACGGCGAACCACATCAGTTCGTGGTCCTCGACCGCGTCGGAGGACGGGTCCTGGACGGCCGCCGTCACGTCCGCGACGGCGTCGGCGTCGTCCACGTGCGCCGACGCCAGCTTCTTGTACGGAACGGCTCCGGTGACCCTCACCCGGACCACCCCCTGCCCCGCGCGGCCCGCGCGCTCGACGACGTGGTCGGGCATGTTCGCGGCCAGCACCACCCGCCGCCGGGGGGCGCCGGGATCGGCGGCCAGCAGCGCCAGCGACTCCCGCGCGGCGGCGTACATGGCCTCGTACTCCGCCTCCTCCACGTCCTCGTCCGGGCCGGGGTCGGCCGCGAACGCGGTCAGCGGCACGCCCTCCAGCCGTCCCTCCTCCAGCAGGCGAGCCAGGGCGGGGATGGTGCTGGGCAGGAAGACGTACATGCGAGCGGCTCTCCAAAATGTGGGCTGAACACACCAAGTGTGCCAAACCCCGGGCTCAGGCCGCCCGCTCCCCGGGCACCGGGGGCGCGCCGTCGCCGTCCGGCGCCAGGAAGCGCTCCAGCTCCAGCCGCGTGGTGTCCACGTCGGTGTGCAGGATGCCGGTCATGCCGAGTTCCTCGGCCGTGCGGACGTTGTGTTCCAGGTCGTCGATGAACACGCACTCCCCGGGACGCAGGCCGAGCCGGTCGCAGGTGTGCAGGTAGATGCGGTGCTCGGGCTTGCGCATCCCCACCTCGCCCGAGATCACCACCGCGTCGAAGGTGGTGTCGAAGTGCTCACGGGGGTAGCAGTTGCCCCAGGAGTTCGACAGCAGGGCGGTCGCGGCTCCGGCGGTCCTGGCCTCGCGCAGGGCCTCGTACATGTCGTGCACGGGGTCGAACTCGCAGAACATGCGGTCGATCAGCCCCTCGGCCACCACCGGGCCGCCGTGCGTGCAGCGCAGCAGGGCCGCCAGCTCGCGCTCGAACGCGCAGGTGTCGATCTCGCCCCGCTCCAGCGCGTGCACGAGGTTCTCCCCCTCGACGCTGCCGTCGAAGTAGGGGCGCATGACCTCGTGGTAGTGCTCGACGTCGATGCGGTCGGCGTGCAGCCAGGCCCGGATGCCCACGGGCAGCGGCGGTGTGAGGACACCGCCCCAGTCGCAGATGACCCCTCGCCGGGTTCCGTCCACACGTCCCGTGCCGTGCACGCGTCCGGTGCCGTCCATCCGATCCCCTCCTCCGGTCGTCGGTGGCCTCTCCCCAGGTGGGCGGGGAAGCGTTCTTCCCGTTCCCCGCCCGTTTCAACCCCCGGCGAGACCCGGCCGGTCAGGTGGTCAGCCCGGTCCCGATCTCCACGTCGGCCGCCGGGATGTCCACCGGCAGCTTCCCGGAGGGCTTCACCTGTCCGGCGACGACCCTCGCGGCGGCCGCCCGGGACACGTCCACGGACGAGTACACCGCCACGAACGCCTCCGCCTCCGGGAAGGCCGCCAGGTCGTAGGGCGTGCCCTGGGACACCACGACGACCGGCAGTCCCTCGGCGCGCGCGGCCTGGACCAGGCCGCTCTGTTCCGAGGCCCCGCTGCCGCCCCCGGTACCCACGACCACGGCGTCGGCCCCGCTCTCCACCACGTCCACCCCGGCCTCGGTGAGCGCGGCGGCGATCTGCTCAGCGCCCACCCCCTGGACCCGGACGCCGCTGCCCTCGGCCAGCGGCACCAGGTCGTCCTCGTTGCGCAGCAGGGTCGCGGAGGCGTCCGCCACGCGCTGGGCGGCCTCAGAGTGCTCGGGGTCCTCCAGGACGGCCGCGGCGCCCTGCGCGTCCACCGGTTCGGCCTCCAGGATCCCGCGCTTCTCCTTGAGCGCCAGGACGCGCAGCACGGACTCGTCGATGCGCTCCTCGGTCAGGCGGCCCTGCTCGACCGCCTCGCGGATCGCGGACACCGCGGCGGCGGGGTCCGGCGGCATGAGCAGCTGGTCCACGCCCGCCTCCAGCACGCGCACGGCGATCTCGCCGTCGGAGTGGCGCTGGCGCACGCCCTCCATGTTGAGGGCGTCGGTGGTCACCACGCCGTCGTAGCCCAGCTCGTCGCGGAGGATGCCGTCGATCAGCTCCGGGGAGATGGTGGCGGGCTCGGGGTCCTCGCTCCCGTCCAGCTGCGGCATCAGCACGTGGGCGGTCATGATGGCGTCCACGCCCGCGTCGATGGCCGCCCGGAACGGCGGCAGGTGCTCGGCCTCCCACTGCTCGCGCGGCATGTCGATGACGGGCAGGCCGCTGTGGCTGTCCACGTCGGTGTCGCCGTGCCCGGGGAAGTGCTTGACCACCGACACCACGCCTGCCCCGGAGTAGGCGCCCGACTCGGCGACGGCCATCTGTGCGACCAGGTCGGGGTCGGAGCCGAAGGAGCGGATGCCGATGACCGGGTTGGCGGGATCGGTGTTGACGTCGGCGTCGGGCGCGTAGTTGAGGTTGACGCCCAGGGCGGTGAGCTCCTCGGCGGTGGTGGAGGCGCGCAGCTCGGCCAGTTCGGTGTCGCGGGTGGCGCCGACGGCCATGGCGTCGGGGAAGCGGGTGCCCACGGGCAGCCGGGCCACCAGGCCCTGTTCCTGGTCGATGCCGACGAACAGCGGAACGCCCTGTCCCTGCTCGGCGGCGAGGTCCTGCACGCCCGCCGACATGGTGGCGATCTGCTCGGCGTCGGTGAGGTTGGCGTCGAAGTAGATGATGCCGCCGGGCCGGTGGGCCTCGATCTGGGCGGCGTTCTCGGCGGCCGAGGTGCCCTGGGCGGTCAGGACGAGGAGCTGGCCGATCTTGTCGTCCAGGTCCATCTCGGACAGCAGCCGGGGTGCGAGCACGGGCTCGAAGGGCTCGGCCTCGGCCGACGGCTGGGGTTCGCGGTCCTCCTGCGAGGAACCCACCTCCTCTGTGGTGCATGCGGTGGCGATCAGTGCGAGTCCCACGCAGGCCGGGGCCAGGGCGTGCGGAACGGACAGTTTCATGGCGGACTTCATCTCCGGCGAAATCGTGGGTTCGCCGCCGGAGAATACCCGTTGCGGCAGGCCGAGACGCGGAACCGCCGCCACGCGGGCGCGCGTGGTGGCGGTTCGGGCTCCGGTGAGCGGTGTGCGCGGACGCGCGTCCGCGCACCTTTTCAGGCCCAGGTGAAGAGGGCGTCCCCCCGGTCGACCGAGCCGCTGACCACATCGCCCAGCGCGTCGGGCGAGGCGTCCAGGGCGACCACCGGGACCACCGACGGTCTTCCCTGCGCGGCCACCGAACCCGGCGACCAGCGGACCACCGGGGTGCCCGGCTCGACCTCGTCGCCCTCGGCGGCCAGGAGGGTGAACCCCTCCCCCGCCATCTGGACGGTGTCGATGCCCAGGTGGACGAGCACGCCCCGGCGGTGGTCGGGCGCCATCACCACGAACGCGTGGGGGTGCAGCTTGACCAGGGTCCCCGCGATGGGGGACACGGCGTCCTGGACACCCTCCTGCCCGCCCTCCTGACCGGGCTCGGGGTGGATGGCGACCCCGGGGCCGACCATCGACTGGGAGAAGACGGGGTCGGGCACCGTTTCGAGGGACAGCGCCGTTCCGGGCACGGGGGAGAGTACGCGCAGCGTACCGATCACGTCTGACATGGGGGATGTCTTCCCTCCCTGGGGGGTTTGATCCTTCCTGGCGGGGCCTATTCGAGCAGGTCCCGAATGTCGTCGGTGAGGGCGTCGGCCTCGGGGCCCACCACCACCTGGACGACGTTGCCCGAGACCAGCACGCCGTGGGCTCCGGAGGCCTTGAGGGCCTTCTCGTCCACGAGACCGGGGTCAGCCACCTCGGTGCGCAGCCGGGTGATGCAGGCCTCGATGTCCTCGATGTTGTCCGCGCCGCCCAGACCGGCGACGATCGCCGCTGCCTTGTCCGCCATGTG
>NZ_CBDRFA010000117.1:0-19298 GCF_965343085.1 Nocardiopsis synnemataformans
GCGGGGAGCTGAGCGCGGTCCGGCCCGGCACCCGTGCAGCCCCCGCACGGGCAGCGACACGTGTCCGCTGGCCGATCAGCGCTCCCCGGCCACGCTCCCCGACTCCTGCGGCCTCTCCGGCTCCGGCGCGGAGGCCGGGCCCTGCGGAACGGTGAGCAGCCGGATCCCGTACGCCGCCAGCAGGGCGCACACCACCGCGACCACGCCGCCGATCCACCCGCCCGCGTAGGTCTCGCCCATGAAGGCCACGCCCACCACGGCGGCGGAGACGGGGTTGGTGAAGGTGGTGATCCCCAGCGGGGCGCCCAGCTCCATGCCCTGGTAGGCGGCCTGGGCCAGGAACAGCCCGAGCACCGCGATCACGGGTGTGGCCAGCGAGGACGCGTGCACCAGCCCGATCGCGCCGGTCTCCCCGATGACCGCCACCGCCGTCTTGACCGTGGCCGAGGAGACCCCGAAGGCCACGCCCGCCGCGCCCGCGAGCAGGTAGCTGCGCCAGGCCGCCGAGCGGACCCGCCCCGCCGCCCACGCGGTCGCCAGCAGGAGCGCGGTCGTGCCGCCGCCGACCACCACCGAGCCGGTGTCGTCGAGGACACCGCCCTGGCCGCCGGTCACCGTCACCGCCAGCAGCACGCCCAGCGCCACCGAGGTGAACGCCGCGCCCCTCCACTCCTCGCGGGTGACCCTCCGTCCGCCCAGCCGCGCCGACCAGGGGATGCCGAACACCAGCACCAGCACGCCCAGCGGCTGCACCACGGTCAGCGGCGCGTTGCTCACCGCCGCCACCTGGAAACCGGCCCGGCCCCCGTTGAACAGCAGGGAGAGCCACCACAGCGGGTGCCGCAGCAGGGCCGCGAGCTGTCCACCGCCGGTGAGCGGCCCGGCCACCCGTACCGCCAACCTGCGCTGGGCCACCGCGGCGGCCGTGTAGGCCGCACACGAGAGCACCGCGAACGCGATCCCCAACACCACGCCTGATTCCATGACAGCGATGATCCCGCCACCCCCGGCCCGGTTCCCCGCCGGGTCCGGAAAACCGCGGTCGGTGCGCGCCACCCGCCGTCGGCGCGGAAGGGGTCACCGCCCGCCCCTTCGCCGTGATCTGTGCTTACAGCGAGGTCCGAGCGTCGACATCGGCTACAAGTGCAAGATCATCGCAGTTCAGAGCCCTTTCGTTTCTTCTGGGCTCCGCGTCCCCCGGTACAGCGCGGCCACCACGCCCTCGATGTCGGGTTCGCGCAGGGTCAGGTCGACCACCTCGTGCCGCTGGGCGACGCGGGAGATCACCGCCGCCGGGTTCTCCGACAGTTCCAGCCACTGGCGCGGGCCGTCCACGCGCACGCACCGGCCGCCCTCCACCTCGATGGCCGGTGCGGGCTCGGCCAGGTCCACGACCAGCACGCGCGGCGCGGGCACGCTCGCGCGCAGTCCGTCCAGGCCGCCGTCGTAGGCCAGGCTCCCCCGGTCGATGACCACCACCCGCTCGCACAGGCGCTCCACGTCTCCCAGGTCGTGCGTGGTCAGCAGGATGGTCGTGCCCTCCTCGGCGTTGAGCCGCAGCAGGAACTCGCGGATGCTCGACTTGCTGACCACGTCCAGGCCGATGGTCGGCTCGTCCAACACCAGCAGCCGGGGGCCGTGCAGCAGGGCCGCGGTGAGGTCGCCGCGCATGCGCTGACCCAGGCTGAGCTGGCGCACCGGGGTGGCCAGGAACGGCCCCAGTTCCAGGAGTTCGGTCAGCTCGGCCAGGCGGCGGGCGTGGTCGGCGGCCGGGATCCGGTACATGTGCCGGGTCAGCTCCAGGCTGTCGCGCAGCGGCAGGTCCCACCACAGGGTGGTGCGCTGGCCGAACACCACGCCGATCCGGCCCGCCAGCCTCGTCCGCTGGCGGGAGGGCTCCAGGCCGGTCACCCGCAGGCGTCCGGAGGTGGGGGTGAGGATGCCGGTGAGCATCTTCATGGTGCTGCTCTTCCCGGCGCCGTTGGGGCCCAGGTAACCGACGATCTCGCCGGGCCGCACGGTGAGGTTCACGTCGCGCACGGCGCTGACGGTGCGCCGCCTGCGCCGCAGGAACGGCCCCTCGGACAGGACGAAGTCGCGGCCCAGGCCGACGGCCTCGATGATCGGCTCGGCGGCGGACGCGCCGGACTCACGGACGGAGGTCATGCTCAGCTCCCGGAGGATCGGTAGTGACGCAGCCCGAGGCGCCAGCAGGCGGCGGCGACCAGGCACAGGACGGCGGCGACGAGGGGTGTGGCGTGGCGCAGGGCGTCCGGCAGCCCCGTCGGGTCGGGGCGGTCGAGCAGGTACAGGACGGGCTGCCAGGTGACGAAGGCGAGCGGCAGCACGAAGGTCACCGCCCGCACGAGGTCGCGGCCGTAGATGGCCAGCGGGAACTCGGTGAGGGCCTGCCCGCCGTAGGTGATCGAGTTGGCCGCCTCGCGGGCGTCGGTGACGAAGAACTGGAGACACGCCCCGATGACCCAGACCGCGCAGCAGATCGCGGTCCCCGACACCAGCAGCACCGGCAGCATCAGCACCCTGCCGGGGGTCCAGTCGATGTCGCACGCGGCCAGGGCGACGGCGACCACGACCGAGCCCGGGACGATCCGGCCCAGGCGGCGCGGCGCGAACCGGTCGGTCGCCATCTGCACCAGCGGCGGCACCGGGCGCACCAGCATCACATCGAGCGTTCCGGCGCGGATGTGCTGCCCCAGCCGCTCGACGTTGCCCAGGAGCATGTCGGCGCAGGCGAAGGCGGTCGCGGCCAACCCGGCGATGAGCAGCCCCTCGGCGAGGTCGAACCCCGCCAGCCGCCCGGCGTGGCCGAACACGACGAGGACGGCGCCGATCTCGGCGAACACGCCCAGAGAGGTCGCCAGGGTCATCAGCACCAGCGAGGTCGGGTACTGGGCCAGGGCCCGGCACCAGGTCCAGGCCAGCAGCAGGTAGGCGCGCAGCGGCCAGGCCACGGACTCGCGGGCGCGGAAGAGCAGGTCAGCCACCCTGGACCACCACCCTGCGGGTCGCTCGGGCGGTGATCCACGCGCCCAGGCCGAACAGGGCGGCGGCCCACCATGCCTGGAGGGCCAGCCCGCCGAGCACGGTGCCGCCCGGCAGGGTGTCCTTGCCGAGCATGATCTCGGCGGGGATCTGGACCATCGACGCCCACGGCAGCAGCCGCAGGGTGTCGGCCAGTGCCGGGGGGAACAGGGTGAGCGGCAGCAGCATCCCGGCGGCCACCGGGCCGAGCAGCCCGGCCACCGCCCAGATCCCGCTGGAGTCCAGGAGCCAGAACCCGGCCAGTTCGTACAGGTAGCGCAGTCCGAACGAGACCAGCGTGGCCAGCACGGCGGACAGCAGGACGGCGGCCCAGCGGACCGGGTCGCCGGGCAGGTCCAGGTCGAACAGCAGTATCCCCACGGTGAACGTGGGCACCCCGCGGAAAACCAGGTTGAACGTGGCCCGGCCGAGGTCCTCGGCCAGCCACCAGCCCTGGAGGGAGACCGGCCGCATCAGGTCGGTGCCCACGGCGCCCGAGCGCACCCGCTCGCCCAGTTCCAGGGGCGGGCCCATGATGGCGACCATGCCGATCAGGCCCTGGCTGACGAACACCTGGGTGACGGCGTCCCCGGCGTCGTAGCCGTTGATCTCGGGGCGCGCCGCGAACAGGGCGAGCATGACGGTGGCGTTGATCGTGCCGAAGACGGAGTTGGTGAAGATCCCGGCGATCGTGGCCGCGCGGTAGGTGGAATAGCGGTGCAGCCCTCGGGCGTACACCGCGAAGTAGACGCGCACGGGCGTGGACTCCTGGTGTGTCGAGACGTGCAGGTGGTGAACTACCGGTCTCGACACCGGGGGCCGGGGAGACACGGGGGTCCGGCACGTCCCTGTCGCACGGGGCTCAGGTCCGGGTCGCCGCGAGTGGCGAAGATAGCACACACGGAACCGCCGCCGGTCCGGATCACGGCGGAAGCGGGGCGTGCGGAGCACGGGTGTGATGACGGAGGCGGGGTCACGCCGGTGTCTCCCCTTGTACCGGCGGACCGCGCCGCCCCCGTCGCCCGCCCGGTCCCGCCCCCTCCCCTCAGCGGGGGCGCACGGACCAGGCGGGGTCTTCGCTCCCGCCTCCCCTCGGTGGGGTGTGCGGGACAGTTGAGGTGTCTGCTCCTGCTTTCCTTCAATGGGGCGTACGAGGCAGGTGAGCTGTCCGCTTCCGCTTCCCCTGGGTGGGGCGCACGGGTCAGGTGAGGTCTCTGCCCCCGCTGCGCCCCGAGACCGACATGCGCACGACGGTGGGCAGCCGCTCCAGTTCCAGGGACTCGCGCAGGGAGCCGACTCCCTCGTCCTGGCAGGTGCGCCACACGTCCACGGGATCGGCCTCCTCGGTCAGCACCAGGTCGAGCCACAGGCGCGGCTCCCGCGCGGACCCGGTGAACCTCGCCCTGCCGCGCACCACGCGCGGGTGCGCACTGAGCTGGGTGGTCAGGGCGTTCCCGGCGGCGGACGGCGACACCTCGGTCCGTCCCGCCGCCGTGTCCGCGCCCACGAGCAGCCTGCGCGGGCGGTACGCGCGGCCCTGGACCAGCAGCCAGCGCACCGCCAGCACCGTGAGCACCAGCGCGACCGCCGCGGCGGCGTGTGGGGTCCAGGGCCAGGCCAGGGCCCGTGCCACCGGTTCGAGGCCGGTCAGCGGGGCGGCGGCGGGGCCGTCGCCGAACAGGCCGCCGCCGACGGCGAGCCCGGCCGCGCCGCCGACCAGGAGTACCAGGCCGGTGAGGAACAGCCCGAGCCGGTTGCCCCGAGCCGTCCTCCTGCTGCGGCGGTGGGGGAAGCCCCGGATCGTGGACCGGGTCGGTGCGCCCCCGTGGGTCGGGCTGACGTGTGTCGTGCCGGTGCCGCCTGCGCCTGCGTCCACAGGAGCGGCGTTGCCCGCGTTCGCGTTGCTCGCGTCCGTGTCGCTCGGACCGGTGCCGGCTGGGTCCGGTTCCGGTCCGGATCGCTGTCCGTCCATGCTCACGCCTCCTCCCGTACCCGGACGCGGACCCTCGGAGCGCGGACCGGGACGAGTTCCTCCAGCCTCCGGCGCACGGCCGCGTCCACGTCCCGCCTCAGCCAGTGGGCGCCGCGTACGTGCGTGCGCGCCAGCACCCGCACCGTGCGGCGGCCCACACGCACCCGCGCGCCGCGGATACCGTCCACTCCGCGCGCCGAGACGGCGAGGAGGTCGCGCAGCGCCCGCCGGGACAGGCCCACGGCCATGTCGCGGTCGTCGGTGCGCAGGACCAGGTGGCCGCCGTACCCGGGCAGCGACGCCGCGATCAGCAGCGTCAGGCCCAGGGCGGCGGCGACCGCGGAGGCCAGCATGGTCTCGGGCGCCTCCCACGGGGTCGTGGCGGCGTGGGCGACCATGCCGTCCACCGCGGGGAACGGCGCGGGCAGGCCGACCAGGCTCGCGGTGATCACGGCGAGCACCAGCCCGGAGACCACCGCCACCGAGGCGGCGACCACGACGGCGGGCAGCACCCGCCGGGGCCGGAAGACCCTCACCGCGGTCCGCCGGGCCCTTCGGTCCCCGTGCTGACTCCCGGGCGGGAGGTCGCCCGGGGCCGCGGACGCCTCTGGGATCCGCGCCTCCTCCTGGAGGGAAGTCATGTCCGCTTCCTTCGATGGCTCAGCGCACCCGCGGCGCGGGTACGAGTTCGACGATCTCGATGTCGGTGCTGTGGACGGTCAGCCCGGTGAGGCCCTCCACCGTGGCGGCCACGTGCGCGCGGACCTCCTCGGCGGTGCGGGCGAGCGGGGAGGGGTAGGCGACGGCGATCTCCAGGCGCAGCCCCACACGGGAGCCTCCCCGGCGCACCTCGGCGCGGGCCGTCCGGCCCTCGCCCACCAGTCCGCCCAGCCGGTCACCCAGGGGGCGGGTGGACCGGTGCTCGGCGGCGGCCGCACACGCCAGGCGGCGGACCGCCCGGTCGGACACGACCGTGGTGCCGCGCTCCTCGGGCGGCACCCGGGGCGCGCGCCGGTCCGGCCCGGCGCCGGACAGCGCACGCTCCCCGGGCGTTCCGGCGGCGGCCCCGGTTCCCACGGCCGCCCCGGCTCCCATGGCCGCCCCGGCTCCCATGGCCTTCGCGACGTCCTCCCCGGGGGCCGGTCCGCGGCTCCCCGGGAAGGCCTCGGCGGCGCTCACCGGCGACCGCCGCGCTCACGGCGCGTGAACAGCTCCGCGAGGTCGACCTCGCCCTCGTAGGCCCTCCCCGCCAGGAACCCCGCGGCCCCCAGGACCAGGACCAGGAGGAAGGCCCCGAAGCCGCCGAAGGCGGCGGCGAGGCCGAGGACCGCCCCGAAGGCGAGTCCGACGATCGACCACATGGGTCCTCACTCCCTCACGTCGTGTCTGCCGGTGTGCCGCTGCCGCTCCGCCGTCACCTGACCCTCGGCTCGGCGGCGGTGGAACGGCCCTCCTCCTCGTCCGGCAGGTGGATGTCGTCCACGGTCACGTTGACCTCCGTGACCTCCAGGCCGGTCATCCGCTCCACGCCGGAGATGACGTTGCGCCGCACGACGGCCGCCAGGTCGGGGATCGAGACGCCGTACTCGACGACGAGGTTGATGTCCACCGCGGCCTGGCGCTCGCCGACCTCCACGGCCACGCCGCGCGCCGCGGTGCTGGTGGAGGTGGAGCCGGGGATGCGCTCGCGGACGGCGTCGAAGGCGCGTCCGGCCCCGCCGCCCATGTGGTGGACGCCCCGGACCTCCCGGGCGGCCATACCGGCGATCTTGGCGACCACGTGGTCGGCGATCGAGGTGCGCCCGGTGTCGGTGTTCAGCTCGTGGGAGTGCTGGGCGCGCACGGGGACGGTGCTCGCGCCACCCGCCTCGCGCAGCTCGGCGGGGGCGAGTTCACTGCTCTGGGCGCTCTTCGCGGCCATGGTCGGATCTCCTTGCGTTGTCGGGTGTTCGGTTCGGGGTGGAGCGGGCGGCCCGCCGGTCCTTCGGGTGGCGCCGTCACAGGGAAGGACACGGGGGAGGGCCGTCGGCTCACGGCCATCATCGTGTGACCTGCGTCACCACAAGTGTGGGGGAGGTGCGGGCGCGGGGCTGCCGTGTTCGGGCGGAAACCTGGGGTAGTTTCTCTGTGCTCGTGTACGGGGAGGGGTGGCCGCGGCGACGATGCACAGGGAAACCGCACTTCCGGAGAGCGTGCTCGTGGAGCGCGCCCAGGACGGGGACGACAGGGCGTTCGAGGACCTCGTCCGTCGGCACCAGGACGCCGTCTACCGGATCGCCCTGCGTGTGCTGCGCGATCCCACCGACGCGCGGGACGCGGCCCAGGAGGCCCTGGTCACCGCGTGGCGCAGGCTTCCCGAGCTCGCCGACCCGCAGAGCTTCCCCGCCTGGCTCAACCGCATCGTGGGACGGCGCGCCCTGAACATGCTGCGGGCCCGCAGGCCGGTGGAACCGGTGGAGGACGACGAGCGGCTGGAGGCCCGGGAACCCGGGCCGGTGGGGGAGACGCTCGCGGGCGACCTGCGCGAGGCGCTGCTCGAAGCCCTGTCGGGGCTGCCGCCCCCGCAGCGGATCTGCTGGGTTCTGCGCGAAATGGAAGGATTGGGCTATGAAGAGATAGCGGAGATCGTCGACACGACCCCGACCGCTGTGCGTGGACGTATTCACCGCGCGCGTACCCATCTCGTGGAGGCGCTTGAGCCATGGCGGTAGACCCGTCCGACGACCACGACCGACTGCCCTGCGGAACCTCGGTGGACGCACTCCTGAGGGACCTGCTGTCCGGCCGGCTCACCGAGCACGAGTCCGCCTGCGAGCACTGCCGGGCGGAGGCGAGCGAGCTGCGCCCGCTCGTCGACGCGGTGCGCCGGGACGGCGAGGAGGAGGTCACCGCCCCTCCTGGGCTGCTCACGGACGTCATGCGCGTGGTGCGTGCGGAGCGCCGCTCCGAGGGGACGATCGTCCTGAGCGGCTCCGGTCCCGGCGGCACCGAGGTCAGGGAGTCGGCCGTGGCGGCCATGCTCCGGACCTCCGTCGAGTCCGTCCCGGGGGTCGTGGTCGGCCGCTGCCGCGTCCAGCAGACCCGCGAGGGCCTCTCCGTCCGGGCCACGGCGCGGGTCGCCGTCGGCTTCCCCATCCCGGACGCCGCCGACGCCGCCCGGCGCGCCATGCGCTCCCTGGCCGAACAGCGGCTGGGCCTGCCCGTCGCCCGCCTGGACATCGATGTCGTCGACCTGGACGACCCGGCCCGGGGCCGGTGAGGACGGAGTCGTCGACGCCTCCGTCCACCGGCCCTGTCCGGCCTTGCGCGCGGACGTCAGCGTGGCCGTTCGGATGGCCGATCGGCTGATCCGGACGGGCCGCCGCCCTGCCAGCCTGGACTCCCCGGAACACCGGGAGTCCGGCGCAGGGAAGGGAAGAGACGATGGACGCCACCGCAGTGCCACGGCCCGGCACCGGGCGAAGGCTCGCCCCCGACCTGGCCCGGGGGTTCATGCTGCTGCTCATCGCGATGGCCTACGCCGGGGTGTACGCGGGCGCGGGCTTCGGCACCGACGTGTCCGGCGAGCCCCTGCCGGACCGGATCGCCGCCCTCGCGACCACGCTGCTGCTGGACAACCGGGCCTTCCCGATGTTCGCGATCCTCTTCGGCTACGGGATGGCGTGGATGGTCGCCCGGCAGACCGCGCGCGGCACGAGTGAGGAGGAGGTCCGCCGCCTGCTGCGCCGCCGCGGGGCGTTCCTGCTGCTGTTCGGGTTCGTCCACGCGCTGCTGGTGTTCCCCGGCGAGATCCTCACCTCCTACGGGCTGGCGGCCCTGGTCACCGGGTGGCTCCTGCTGCGCCCGAACAGGGCACTCGTGCGCGCCGCGGCCGTGTTCGCCGCGCTCTACGCGCTCACCGTCCCCCTGGCGATGGTCGGCATGAACCTCGGGCGGCGGACGGCCGGGGAGGAGGCGTACGCCGTGGCGGGCTACCTGACCGCGGAGGACTGGGTGGCGCGCCTGGCGGGGCTCCCGTTCAGCCCGCTGATGGTGGCGCTCGCCTACCCGCTGTTCCTGCTGGTCGTCCTGGGCTACCTGGCGGGTCGCGCGGGCCTGCTGGACGACCCGGAGGCGCACCGCGCGCTCCTGGTCCGGATCGCCGTGGCGGGTGTGGCCGTGTCCCTCGCGGGGGCGCTGCCCTCCGCCCTGACGGCGGTCGGCGCGCTGGAGCCGGGCGCGCTGGCGGGCGGGCTGCTCATGGCGCTCCAGGTGCTGACGGGGGTGTGCGGCGGAGCCGGGTACGCGGCGCTGTTCACCCTGTGGGCGATCCGGCTGGAACGCGCCCCCGGGCCGCTGACCCGCGCCGTCGCGGCGGTGGGCCAGCGCTCCCTGACCTTCTACATCCTCAACTCGGTGCTGGTGGCGGTGGTCCTCCACCCCGACCTGGTCGGCCTGGGCACGCGCGTGGGCGGTGCCGGTGCGCTGGTCGTGGCCCTGCTGGCCTGGCTGGTCGGCCTGGGCGCGGCCGCGTGGCTGGAGCGCGCGGGACGCCCCGGACCGCTGGACGCGCTGATGCGGCGGCTCGTGTACGGCGGGGGCCGGACCGCGGCCTGAGCCCGCGCGCCGGTACCCGCCCTGTGCGTCGGAACCCTGACTGCGGAACCCGGACCGCGGAGCCGGGCCCGCGCCCTGGTGCCCGGGTCAGGAGTGACCGCCGCGCCTACTCCTCCGTCTTCCGGCGGGGGACGGGCACGCCGTCGGCGGGGCGGACGCCGTCGTCGCACAGCGCCAGCCAGTCGCCGCGCGCGGGAACGAACGCGAGCACGACCATGGTCAGCCCCAGGGACGTGAGCAGCGCGGACGCGAGCATCGTCTCGGGAGTCGCCCAGAGCTGGTCGTGGCCGTGGGTGTCGAACCAGAGCGACGTCCGGTGGTGCAGGGGACTGCCCGCCAGGGTGGTGGTGATCTCGGCGGTCGCCAGGAGGGCCACCAGGGAGGCGACGGCCCCGGTGACCAGTAGGGGCAGCGGGTGCCGGGCGCGCAGTGTGCGCACCGGCGCCCCGGAGTCGTCCGGTGTTCGCGGGTGCGGATCGCGGGCCCCGTTCTGCGGTCCGATCCTGGTCACGTCGCGCTTCATGTGTTCCGTGTGCTCCATGCGTCGTGTGGACGGGAGGCGTCCACCAGGAGGATGCCGTCATGGGAAGGACACACCGGTGTCGTTCCATCTCACGTTAGAAGCACTGTGCGGCACGACACATTCCGTGTGCGCGAAGCCGGAGGAACCGACGTCCTTGCTGGTCGGGCGGGTTTCCTGAGGGCACCGCGATCACGGGAACGCCGATGCGGCAGCCGTTTCCGGGTCCGGCCGGGAGCCGTTGGCCTCCGGGCGCGCCCGCCTCGGAGGCGTACGCGTCCCTCCGGAGTGGCCAGAGTCACTCTCCGTCGTTACCGGCCCTTCACGCGGGTGCGACCGGGCGCAACGTCGCCCTGGGATCTTCGGTCCCATGGACGTTTCCGAAGGACAGCACGGAACCGACGACCACCGCCACGGCTTCTTCGGCCGCGAGGCACTCGACCTGGGCACCCTGCTCCTCGCCGCCGGCGCGGCGCACCTGGTGGTGCTCTCCCTCGGGCACAGCGACGCGGGTGTCCGCGTCCTGATCACCGTGGGGCTGCTGCTGCTCGCGGTCTCCGCGGTCCACCGGTGGCGCCGCCACAAGGCCGTGTCCGCTCCCCGACCGCCCATGGGTACCGGGCCGTCCCGGAGCGCCCCCTCGGACGGGCGGTCCGTCGGGGGCGGACCCGCGGCGTCGGACGGTTCCCGGGCGGGGAGGGAAGCGGCGCGCACCCCGTCCGACGACCTGCTGTGGAGCGTCCGCGCGACGGTCGCCGACGTCCCCGGCGGCCTGGCCGCGCTCACCGCGCGGTTCGCCGCCCTCGGGATCGATATCCGGCTCATGCAGGTGCATCCGGCGGGGGCGGACGCCGTGGACGAGTTCTTCGTCAGCGCTCCCGCGCACGTGGGCGAGGACGACCTGTACACCGCCGTACGGGAGGCGGGCGGACGCGACGCCGCCGTGCGCCGCGCCGACGTCCACGAGCTCAGCGACACCACCAGCCGCACGCTCGCCCTGGTCAGCGCCCTGATCACCGGGGCGACCACTCTGGAGCGCTCGCTGCTGTCCCTGGCCTCGGCCCGGGCCGTGGAGCACACCGCCGAACCGTCCGCCGGGACGGCCCGTGAGGACCTGTCCGGTACGGTCATGACCCTCCCCGCGCCCGACGGCGGTGTCCTGACCGTCCACCGGGAGGTCGTCCCCTTCACCGCCGTGGAGTTCGCCCGGTGCCGGGCCCTGGCCCACGTCGCCTCGTCCCTGCACACGCGCTCGCACGGTCCGGGCTCCGGACGGCGCTGAACCCGGCCGGGCGCGCCCCTGGCTCCCGTGCGCCGAGCGGCCCGTACCCGGGGCGGCCACCGCCAGCGCGTCCCCGCACGTCCGTCCGCACACGGAGGCGAGAGTTGTCCACAGGTCCTACGGGGCGGGGAGAACCGCGTGCGGGGTGGGTAAGGATGACGTATGGCAACCCCCCGATTCCTTCCGACACCGCACCCGAAACACACCCTCCTCCTGGCCGTGGCCGCGGCGTTCGCCCTGCTCCTGGGCACCGCCGTGACGGCTCCGGCCGCGCACGCCGCCCCGACCTCGGTCAGCGCCGGACCGGAGCTGCGCCAGGGCAGCTCCGGAGCCGGGGTGACCGCCGTCCAGGAACGCCTCGCCGAACTGGGCTACTGGATCGACGGCGTGGACGGCCAGTTCGGCTTCCACACCGAGCAGGCCGTCGTGGCGCTCCAGAAGGCCGCCGGGATCGCCCGCGACGGCGTCGTGGGCCCCGACACCCGCGTCGCCCTCGCCGAGGGCGTGCTCCCCGAGGCCCAGAGCACCTCCGGCGACCTGCTGGAGATCGACCTGGACCGGCAGCTGCTGCTGGTGGTCTCCGGCGGCGAGGTGGAGCGCGTCCTCAACACCTCCACCGGATCCGGTCAGCCCTACGAGTCCTCGGACGGCACCGAGCGGATCGCCACCACCCCGACTGGCACCTACACCGTCTTCCGCGAGGTCGACGCCTGGGACCCCGGGCCCTACGGGGCGCTGTACAGACCGAAGTACTTCAACGGCGGCATCGCCGTGCACGGGTACCCGGTCGTCCCGTCCCAGCCCGCCTCCCACGGGTGCGCCCGGGTGAGCCTGGCCGCGATGGACTGGCTCTGGGAGAGCGGCAGCATCGACGTGCACACCACCGTCCTGGTGCGCTGACCCGAGGGGGCGGCCCGGCCGCGACCGGACCGCCCCGCCCCTCACCGCTCGAAACTGCTCCTGAAGGGAAAGTAGTCGCCGAGGAACTCGTCGACGTGCCTCTCGGCCGCCTCGTCCGGTTCCGTGGTGTCGTTCACGCAGAAGGTGTCGAAGTTGCGCTGGGCCAGCAGGGCCTCGGTCCGGTGCCGCACCGCGTCGAGGTCGGCCAGGTTGAGGTAGGTGTAGCGCAGACCCCCCATCACCGCCCTGCCCGTGAACAGCGCGTAGTAGTTGTGCAGGGACGACGGCACCGAGTGGTCGTCCGGGTGCCGGAACCGCGACGCCGCCGTCCGCGCGAACACCTCGGGGAACCTCCCCTCCAACTCCTGGATCACCGACCGGCGCTGCGGGATGGGCGTGTGCTTGAACTTGGACACGGGCACCTTGCCGAAGTGCTTCTCCAGCAGCGCGCCGTTGCGCTTGGCGGCGGCGTCCACGGGCTGGTCCTCCTCGCTGACCTCGCCCAGGCCGAAGCGGTAGGGGGAGGGGTTCAGCTTCACGAGCCCGTTGGAGTGGAAGAAGAGCGAGGGGGACACGGGACGGCCGAAGAACACGTCGTCGTTGAGGTACAGGTAGTGCTCGGCCAGGCCCTCGATGCGGTGCAGCTGCGACTCGATGGCGTGCGAGTTGAACACCGGAAGGACCGACGGGTCACCGAAGACCTCCGTGTGGTCCACCACCCGCACCCGTGGGTGGTCGGTGTTCAGCCACGGCGGCGTCTGGCCGTCGGTGACGACGTAGACGTCGCGTACGAAGGGAGCGAACATCTCCAGCGATCGCAGGGAGTAGAGGAGTTCGTCCCGGCTGGTGTAGCGGGAGTCGGAGGCGGAGTGCGGGTTGGCCGGGGCGTTCTCTCCGAGGTGGGCGTCGCGCTTGGCGCGCCAGGCCTCGTCGGCTCCGTCGACCCAGGTGTAGACGGCGTCGACGGGAAAGGTGATGTCGGTGGCGAGTTCCCAGGTGAAGGCGTCCAGAGTGGGATGGGTCCGGTCGCCGACCCTGATCTCGGCGGTCTTCCTGGCCCTTCCGGGGATCACCTCGCTCACCGGGTTGGGCTGCGGCGCGATGAGTGACTCCCGCAGGACGTGCTCGGGCGCCACGACCCGGAGTCGGCCGAGCCTCTCCTCGTGGTCGGGAGAGGCCAGGAACCGCTCACCCTCCTGCCAGAACTCCACGGTGAAGCCGTGGGCGGGTCCGACGGCCGCGGGACCCCGGTCGCCGACGACGTGCTCTCCGAGCCGGACCACCGGAGCACGGCGGAGCCCGCGCAGGCGGAGCGGGGACAGGGGCCGGTACCCGCCCGGGGTCCTCACGTAGGAGCCTCGGAGGCTGTAGCGGGAGGCGAGGACCGAGAGGACCTCGGCCCTGTCCTCCTCGGACACGGCGACCGAACGGTGGTACACGCCGTTGGACCGGGAGAGGAAGTAGTCGATCCCCCGCTCCCGCAGGAGGTCGATGAAGCGGTTCGTCTGTCGGGCGACGAAGTCCTCGATGTCGAAGGGACCGGACCAGCGCCGTGCGAGGACGGGTTCGCGCTGGTAGGTCGACACGGTGAGTTCCGGGTCCCTCCTCCGGTGCCTCCATGAGACGGGAAGGAAGAGGGCCTTCCTGACCGGGACCGGGACCATTCTCCTGAGTATTCTCCTGGCTCTCCGGAAGTAGTAGGGAATATTCCACATGGGGGGATCCATCCCGTTGTCGTCTTCTGGTCCTCGCGTGTGCGGGTCCCCGCTTGCGTCGCGGGGCGTGCTTCCTCTGCTCGCGTCCTCGCCGGAACCGGGCCGTGCGATGTCGGTGGTCTCCGGAAAAGCGCCGAATCGTCCATCTACCCGAAATCTGTGCTTTCCATGGGTGTAAATTCCATGGGTAGGTAGCGTGCGGTCATCGTGCCTCCGGGCCGGGAGCACGGTGCCCACGACAGGACGTGCCGTCCGTGAACGGGGGATCCGGGAATGCCCTTCCGCGTCGCCACGGAGCCGGGCGATCCCGGCCGACCCAACGAGGACTTCGCCGCGGCGACCGCGACCAGCGCGGTCCTCCTGGACGGGGCGAGCGCGCCACGGGACGTGGAGACGGGCTGCTCCCACGGGGTGGCCTGGTACACCCGGCGGCTCGGCGCGCTGCTGCTGGCCGGGGCCGACGCGGGGCTTCCCCTGCGCGAGGCCCTGGCCGAGGCGATCGGGACGGCCTCCGCCCTGCACGCGGACACCTGCGACCTGGGCAACCAGGAGAGCCCGTCCGCCACGGTCGTGGCGGTGCGGGCGGACTCCGACGCACTGGAGTACCTGGTGCTGTCCGACTCCGTGCTGCTGGTGGAGGGCGGGGCCGGAGTGCACGTGCTCACCGACACCCGTCTGGACGACCTCAGGGACGACCTGGCCCGCCGGGGGAGTCCCTGGGACGCCATCCGCGCGTACCGCAACGTTCCCGAGGGCTTCTGGACGGCGGGCGCCCACCCCCGGGCGGCCGAGGAGGCGCTGACCGGAACCCTGCCCCTCGGGCGTTTCACCGCCATGACCGACGGGGCGAGCCGGGTGGTCGACCTCTTCGGCGACCTGGATTGGGACCAGGCGTTCGCCCTGGTTTCGGACAGAGGGCCGCGCGCCCTGCTGGACCGGGTGCGTGTGCTGGAGGCCGCCGACCCCGACCGGCTTCGTCATCCGCGCGGCAAGGGGAGCGACGACGCCACGGTGCTGGCGTGGACACCGTGATCCTGGTTACGGTCAACCTTAAATTGCATATTCGGACAAAACAATCTTGCGGAGCCGGGGCCCTCCCCCTTGACGTCCCAGGTGGTCGCGTTTTGGGCGCTACCGTGAGGGAGGACGTTTTGTCCGGTGTTCCAGATGACCTTTGTTGCCCTTTGCGGTAAAAGCGCACAACAGTGGAAGCGGCGGCGGCGACGTCACACACGGGGGAGACCAACGCCTCTCCGAACCCGTGTCGCCAGGCGCTTTCGCGTTCCGTGTTCATCCGGTAGGTTTCTCCGTAACCGAACCGCCGGAGTTCTCCCCACAACAGCTGGTATCCGGCCTTCGTCGTTCTCTCCACCCCGCGCTCACGTGTACGCCGAACAGGCGCGGCGCGTACGGGAGAACCCCATGACGTCGATTTCGACCGGTGAAAAGGAGAAGGTGTGACCACCACGGGCGTCCTCGAACCCACCGGACCGAACCGGTCCCTCGGTCGCACCAGCTGGCTCGACCGTGTCCTCACGACCCCCAGCTCCGCCGTCGAGCGCCACCCGACCGTCCGCGCCCTGGACGGCTACGAACGTCGGCCCAACCCCCTGGACGCCGGGACTCCCGCGGAGTTCCTGCTGGTCATGCGCCGTTACCTCGTCTGGGCGGGCGACTGGTCCTACCTGGAGCTGGAGTACCTGTGCGGGGGAGCGGTGCGGGCGACCACCTTCCGCGACGTCCTGGAGGGGATCCAGCTGCCCAGGTACGTGTTCCTGATGGCCTTCGTGACCGCCTGCGCCGGTGAGGACACCGGTGAGCGCCAGCGCTGGACGACCGCCTGGCACAGGCTCCGGTCGGCCGGTTACTGAAGCCCCCCGGGACTTTCTTTCCGGCTTTCCACGCGATCCCGCCGCACCCGGCGCCGCAGAGGCCGAATAGCCGTCGAACGGCGGCGCGCCCTTTCCCCGGGCGGTTCGGACACGTGTTGGCAGCGGTCCTTTCGTGAGTCCCGCCGGTTCTCCGGCGCACCGGATTTCCCGATCCGCGCGCGGAATTCCCCCAGCGCGAATAGCATGAAGCACGCCCCCGTGACCGAGACGGCCGCCCTCCGCCTTCATCCCCGCGTCACCGGGCGTTCTGCTGATCCACGTCCGCCCCTGGTTGGCTTCGGCGCGGGCGTGACCGCGCCCATCCCCCGGAACCACCAGGAAGCACACATGCGCAAGACCACGGCGGCCGCGGTGTCCCTCGCCGTCGCCCTCACCGGTACGGCTGTCCCCGCCCACGCGGAGCGGCAGGAGCCCGGCGAGGGCGGGCGCGACGGCGTCGAACTGTCCGCCCTCGGCAGCTACCACACCGGCTCCTTCGACGAGGCGGCGGCGGAGATCGTCGCCCACGACCCGCGCACCCAGCGCCTGTACGTGGTCAACGCCCTGGCCGCCACCGTGGAGGTGCTCGACGTCTCCGACCCCGCGGCCCCCGCCAAGCTGTTCGACCTGCGTACGCCCGGGGTCGAGGCGGCCGACGGCTCGGTGGTGCCGGAGGGCGCGGTCGCCAACTCCGTGGCGGTCCACGGCGGCACCGTGGCCGTGGCGGTGGAGGCCCCCGACCGCACCGAGAACGGCTGGGTGGTCTTCTACGGCACCGACGGCACCGCGCTCAACGCGGTCAGGGTCGGTGCCCTGCCGGACATGGCCACCTTCACGCCCGAGGGCAGGCTGCTGCTGGTGGCCAACGAGGGGGAGCCCAGCGACGACTACTCGGCCGACCCCGAGGGGTCGGTGAGCGTCATCCGCGTGAACCGCAGGCCCGCCGCCGTCACCCAGGACGACGTCCGCACCGCCGACTTCCGTGCCTGGGACGGGGAGAGGGAGCTGCCCCCGGGGGTGCGGGTGTTCGGACCGGACCTGTCCACCGGCGAGCAGGGCACCCCGGGACGGGTGGCGCGCAACCTGGAACCGGAGTACATCTCCGCGGACACCGCCCACAGCGCCCAGGTGGTGCTCCAGGAGGCCAACGCCGTCGCGCTGCTGGACCTGCGCACCGCCGAGTTCACCGACATCGTGCCCCTCGGCCTCAAGGACCACATGGAGCCCGGCAACGAGCTGGACGTGTCGAACCGGGACGACGGGATCCGCCTCGCCAACTGGCCGGTGTACGGCATGTACCAGCCCGACGGGTTCGACACCTACCGCTGGCGCGGCCAGACCCTGATGGTCACCGCGAACGAGGGCGACACCCGCGACTGGGACGGCTACTCCGAGGAGACCCGTCTCGGCGACCTGGTCGAGGACACCCCGCTGTGCGAGGACTCCCCGCGCCTCCGGGAGTTCCTGGCCGACAACGACCTGGGCGTCGACAGCACCGAGGAGCTGCTCGACGAGGCCAACATGGGCAGGTTGAAGGTCACCGCCGCCGAGGGCCTGCGCGAGGACGGCAGCTGCTACGAGGACGTGTACGCGTTCGGCGGGCGCTCGTTCTCGATCTTCACCGCCGAGGGCGAGCTGCTCTTCGACTCCGGGTCGGACTTCGAGCGGATCACCGCCGAGGCCGCGCCGGAGTTCTTCAACTCCGACCACGCGGAGAACGTCTTCGACAACCGCAGCGACGACAAGGGCCCCGAGCCCGAGGGGGTCGTGCTCGGCGAGGTGGCGGGCCGCACCTACGCGTTCGTGGGCCTGGAGCGGGTGGGCGGCGTGATGGTCTACGACGTCACCGACCCCCGGGAGGCGTCCTTCGTGCAGTACCTCAACAACCGCGACTTCACCGCCGAGCCCGGTACCCGCGAGGCGGGCGACCTCGGGGCGGAGGGCCTGGCCTTCATCAGCGCCTCGGACTCGCCGATCCGGGGCGTCCCGATGCTGGCCGTGGCCAACGAGGTGTCCGGCTCGACCACCCTGTACCGGGTCGACCCGGCCTGACCGCGCTCCGCCGCCGGGCCGCCTCCCCGGGGCCCGGCGCCCCCGCCCGCCGCCGCGGGCCGGCCTCACCCGCGGGCCGGCCTCACCCGCGAGGGAAGAGGCCGTCGGTGAAGGCGTTGCGGAACTTCCCGGCCGGGTCGAGCGCGCGTGCGAGGCTCGCGAAGTCCGCCGCGCGCTCGTACCCGGCGGTGATGTCGGCCGGGGCCATCGCGGTGAGCTTGCCCCAGTGGGGGCGGGCGCCCAGCGGCAGGAGGCGCTCCTCCACGGCCGCCAGGACCGGCGCCACGGCCCGCGGGTCCGGGAGCCAGGTGAAGTGGAAGGTGACGCAGTCCCGGCCGTGGGCGGGGCTCAGCCACAGATCGTCCGCGCGGACCGTGCGCACCTCCGCGACGTACAGCGTCGGGGCCAGCAGGTGCCCGATCCCGCGCAGGGCCGCGAACGCGGCGCCCGCGGCCTCACGGGGCACGTAGAACTCGGACTGCAACTCCCTGCCCGCGCTCGGCTCCAGTTCGGGACGGAAGTGCGGGAGCCGCTCGTACCAGGGGCCGACGACCCCCATCTGCTCGGTGCTGGGTTCCGGAGGCATCCCCGGGACGGGGTGCACCGGCCCCGACGCGGGCCGACCGCCACTCCAGGCGCCCTCGGTGCGGTCGGTGCGGTGCTTGAGCCACACGGCGGCCTCACCGCGCCAGTCGGTGAACACGCTGACGCTGTAGGCCGCGCCGAACACGTCGTCGACGCGGTCGGCCACCTCGTCCAGGGCCACCCCGACACGGACCCGCTGGGTCATCGTGAACGCCGGTTCGATCTCCAGGGAGAGCCGGGTGACGACGCCCAGCGCGCCCAGAGCGACCACCGCGCCGGGGAGGACCTCCGGGTCCGCCTCGCGGCTCAGCCAGGTCAGGTCGCCGTCGGGGCCCATGAGCTGCACCGCGCGCACGGCGGCGGACAGGCAGCGCTGGCCGTCCCCGGACCCGTGGGTGCCGGTCGCGCAGGAGCCCGCGACCGAGATGTGCGGCAGCGACGCCAGGTTGGCCAGCGCGAACCCCCGCCCGTGCAGCGCGGTGACCAGTTCGGCGTAGCGCATACCGGCGGTGACGGTGACGGTCCGACCCCCGGCGTCGATCTCGGCCTCCGCAGGCAGCCCGTCCAGGCGCACCAGGTCGGCGTCGGAGTCGGCGACGAGGTTGAAGGAGTGGCCGCTGCCCAGGGCGCGGATCCGCGCGCTGTCGCGGACGACGCGGCGCAGCTCGTCCAGCGTCCGGGGCCGGTGGACCCTCGGACTGCCGAAGGTCACGTTGCCTGCCCAGTTGGTGGTCTGCGCGTGCGGTGCTGACATGGGGCGCTC
>NZ_CBDRFA010000118.1:0-19132 GCF_965343085.1 Nocardiopsis synnemataformans
CTGCCCGGCACCCCCCCCCCCCCCCGCCCGGTCCGGATCCCTAGGAAGCCTCCAACTCCCGCCTCAGCCGTCTCTTGTCCACCTTGCCCACCCCGGTGAGGGGCAGTTCCGCGACCGCGCGCACCTCGTCGGGAACCTTGAAGGCGGCCGCGCCGCGCTCCAGCATCACGCCGCGCACCTCCTCCCGGCCCGGGCACTCCTCATCGGCCACCAGCAGGGCGACCGACCGCTCACCGAGGACGGGATCGGCCACGCCGACCACCGCGGCCGCCCGCACACCGGGCAGGGCCAGCAGGTACTCCTCGACCTCGGTCGCGGCGATCTTCTCCCCGGCCCGGTTGACCTGGTCCTTCACCCGGCCCACGACCACCAGGTCGCCGCCCTCGGTCCGGGTGACCAGGTCCCCGGTGCGGTAGAACCCGTCCGGGGTGAAGCGCAACGCGTCCAGTTCGCGCGCCCGGTAGTAGCCGCGCAGGGTGTAGGGGCCGCGGGTGAGCAGTTCCCCGGGGCTGCCCGGGGGCACGGGGTGCCCGGCCTCGTCCACCACCGCGACCTCGTCCGCGGGGGAGAGGGGGCGGCCCTGGGTCGTGCACACGAGGTCGTCGGGGTCGTCCAGGCCGGTGTAGTTGTTGAGGCCCTCGGCCATGCCGAACACCTGCTGGAGGCGGCAGCCCAGGGCGGGCCCCACCCGCCGGGCGGTCGTGTCGTCCAGGCGCGACCCCCCGACCTGGAGGACGCGCAGGGAGGACAGGTCGTGTCCGGTCCGGTGGGCCTCGTCCAGCCAGGAGGGCACCAGCGCGGGCACGAGCGAGGTGATGGTCACCCCCTCGCATTCGATGAGCGCGAAGGCCGTGGTCGGGCTGGGGTCGGGGCTCAGGACGACCGTGCCGCCGACCGCGAGGGTGCCCACGATCCCGGGGGAGACCATGGTGAAGTTGTGCGCGACGGGCAGGACGGCCAGGTAGACCGCGTCCTCTCCCACACCGCAGGCCTCGGCCGACGCCCGGGCGTTGTACCCGTAGTCGGCGTGGGTGCGCGGGATGAGTTTGGGGGTGCCCGTGGTGCCTCCGGACAGCAGGAGCAGGGCCAGGTCCTCGGCGCCGACCTCGGGAGTTCGCCCGTGCTTCCCGCTCCGGGGGAGGGGGTCCGCCTCCGCGAGGACGTCCCACCGCACCCCGCCGGTGTCCCCGGGGTCGCCGACGACGACCAGGCCGCGCACCGACGGCGCGGCCCGCGCGATCCGGGCCGCGGCGGCCCTGGGGTCGCTGCGGCCCCTGCCCTGCGCGACGACGACGGCACACGCCCGCGACGTGCGCACGAGCGACTCCACATCGGCGGCGCCCAGGGCCGGCAGGGCCAGGACCGGCACGGCCCCGATCCGCAGCAGGGCGAAGAGCGTGACGACGTACTCCCGCCGGTTGGGCAGCTGGAGCAGGACGCGCTCGCCCCGGTCCACCCCGAGCGAGGCCAGCCCCGCCGCCAGCCGGTCCACGCGTTCGTCCAGTTCGGCGTAGGTGAGCCGGTCCACGCCCGACACGAGCGCGGTGCGCTCCCCGTGGCGTTCGGCCCGCTCGCGTAGCAGGGCGTCCAGCGTCCGGTCGTCCCAGAAGCCGCGTTCGCGGTACCCCCTCGCCTGCTCCTCCGGCCAGCGCAGCCAGTCCTGGGGCATGTGATCCCTCCCGTATTCCGTGGGCCCGGGTCGACCGGGCGGTCGCGGCAGTGCTATACATAGGCACATCGGCAATGAAAACGGTTTTCATTATTGCTGATCGTGTCGAACCCGAACACAGAGGGGCAGAACACCGTGTCAGACCACGCCGGGGCGGGAACCGGAGCCGGAGCCGTGCGCGAGCAGGTGGCGGAGGTGCTCGGAACCCGGGGGTTCGCCGACACCGACGACCTCTTCGAGCACGGGCTGGACTCGTTGGGTCTGATCCGCCTGGTGGGCGCCTGGCGGGAGGACGGGTTCGACGTCACCTTCGAGGACCTGTCCGCCAACCCGACGGCGGCCGCATGGAGCGCCCTGATCCGGGGTTCGGCCGCCACGGACCGCCCCGCGCCCCAGGGTTCCGTGGGCCTCGTGGAGGAGGGGGAGCCCTTCCCCCTGGCGACCATGCAGCACGCCTACTGGATCGGCCGCCAGGACGGACAGCCGCTGGGCGGGGTCGCGGCGCACTTCTACACCGAGTTCGACGGCCACGGCGTGGACCCCGAACGGCTCGCCGCGGCCCTGCGGACCGTGGTGGAGCGCCACCCGATGCTGCGCGTGCGCTTCGACGACGACGGCCACCAGCGCGTGCTTCCCGCGGTCGCCGCCCCCGTCACGTCCGGCACGTCTGCCGCGCCTGCTGCTTCTGTCACATCCGTCCCGCCTGCTGAGTCCGGTGGGTCCGCTGTGGCCAGTGCGCCGGTGGGGGGCGCCGAGGCCGCTGTCCCCGCCGAGGCCGCCGCTCCCGACGTGACGGTCCACGACCTGACCGCCCTGGCCCCCGAGGAGGCCGACCGGGCCCTCGCGCGGATCCGGGACTCCTCCACCCACCGCCGCATGGACGTCGCCGCCGGACAGGTCCTGGACGTGGCCCTCTCCCTGCTGCCGGGCGGCGCCACCCGCCTGCACGTGGACCTGGACATGATCGTCGCCGACGCCCTCAGCCTGCGCGTCCTGCTGGAGGACCTGCGCACCGCCTACCGGGGCGGCGACCTGCCGCCCCTGGAGTACGGCTTCGCCCGCTACCTCGCCGAGCGCGCCTCCCGCGACCCCCGGCCGCGCGAGCGCGCCCGCTCCTGGTGGCACGAACGCCTGCGCGAGATCCCCCCGCCGCCCGAACTGCCCGTCCTCCCGGGCACCGCGCTCCCCGCCGCGGCCGGAACCGACGCCACCCGCTCCACCCGCCTGCACCACCAGCTCACCCCCGAGCGCACCCGGCTGTTCGAGCGGCGGGCCCGCGCCGCGGGCGTCACCCCCGCGGCCGCGCTGGCCGCCGCCTTCGCCGAGGTCCTGGGCGCGTGGAGCGCGGCCCCGCGGTTCTCGCTCAACCTGCCCCTGTTCGACCGCGCGCCCCTGCACCCCGACGTCGGCCGGGTCGTCGGCGACTTCAGCAGCTCGGTGCTCCTCGGCGTCGACACCGCCGACCCCGCCCCCTTCGCCGAGCGGGCGCGCACGGTCCAGACCGACCTGCACAGGGCGGTCGACCACGGCGCCTACGGGGGAGTGGAGGTCCTGCGCGACCTGGCCCGCCTCGACGGCGGCAACCCCGTGCTCGCCCCCGTCGTCTACACCAGCGCGATCGGCCTGGGCCCCCTGTTCACCGACCCCGTCCAGGAGTGCTTCGGCCGCCCCTCCTGGATCATCTCCCAGGGCCCCCAGGTCCTGCTCGACGCCCAGGTCACCGAACTCGACGGCGGACTCCTGCTCAACTGGGACCTGCGCGAGCGCGCCTTCGCCCCCGAAACCATGGAGGCCGCCTTCGCCTGCTACCGCGCGCTCGTCGAGGACCTCACCGACGACCCCGCGGCCTGGAGCCGCCCCTTCCGTCCGGAACCCTCCCCGGACCAGGCCCGGGCGCGCGCCGCGCACACCCCCGACGCGGCGCCGCCCGGCCCCCGCCTGCTGCACGGGCGCTTCCTCGACCACGCCCGCACCGCCCCCGGCGACACCGCCCTGGTCCTGCCCGACGGCGCGTCCCTGACCTACGGGGAGCTGGCCGACCGGGCGCTGCGCGTGGCCGGAGCGGTGGCCGGGGCCGTGCCCGCGGGCGCGACCGTGGCCCTGGACCTGCCCCGGGGCGCGGACCAGGTCGCCGCTGTCCTGGGCGTGCTCGCCGCGGGCTGCGCCTACCTCCCCCTGGGCCGTGACCAGCCCGCCGCCCGCCGCGCGCGCGTCCTGGCCGGGGGAAAGCCCGACCTGCTGATCTGCGACGACCCCGCGACGGTCGTCCCCACCCACCTTCCGGTCCTCACCCCCGAGCAGGCGCGGCAGGCCCCCCAGGGAACCCCGCGCGAGGTCGCACCGGACGCGCTCGCCTACGTGCTCTTCACCTCCGGCTCCACCGGAACGCCCAAGGGGGTGGAGGTCGAGCACCGGGCCGCCGCGCACACGATCGACGTGCTCAACGCCGTCCTGGGCACCGGCACCGGCGACCGCACGCTCGCGCTGGCCGACTACGGCTTCGACATGTCGGTCTTCGACCTGTTCGCGCCGCTGTCGGCGGGCGGCGCCGCCGTCCTGGCCGACCCCGGGACCCGACGCGACGCCGAACACTGGGCCCGGGCCGCCGCGCACGCGTCGGTGACCGTCCTCAACTGCGTACCGGCCCTGCTGGACATGCTGCTGTCGGCGGTCGAGTCCGGCATGGCGCCGATGCCGCCCCTGCGCGCGGTCCTGCTCGGCGGCGACCGCGTCGCCCCCGGCCTGCGCGAGCGGCTGCGAGCCCTGGCCCCCGAGTGCCGTTTCCTCGCCCTGGGCGGCATGACCGAGGCCGCCATCCACTCCACCCTGCTGGAGGTCGACCGGGCCGACCCCTCCTGGGCCTGCGTGCCCTGGGGACGCCCGCTGCCCGGCGTGCGGTGCCGCGTGGTCGACGCCCAGGGGCGCGACCGGCCCGACCTGGTCGCCGGTGAGCTGTGGGTGGGCGGCGCGGGCCTGGCCCGCGGCTACCGGGACGCCCCCGACGCCACCGCCGACCGCTTCGTCACCTCCGGGGGACGGCGCTGGTACCGGACCGGCGACCTGGCCCGCTACGCCCCCGACGGCACCCTGGAGTTCCTGGGACGGGCGGACCACCAGGTCAAGGTGAACGGCGTGCGCGTGGAGACCGGCGAGGTGGAGGCGGCCCTGGCCGCGCACCCGGAGGTGTCCCTGGCCGTCGCGGTCGCGCTCACCGAGCCCGCGCCCCGTCTGGCCGCGGTCGTCGTCCCCCGCGAGGCCGAGGACTCCTCCGCCCTGGCCGGGGCCGCGGCGGAGCACGCCCGCACCCTGCTGCCGCCCGCCATGCTCCCCGACCCCGTGCTGGCCCTCGACCGGATCCCGCTCACCCCCAACGGCAAACCCGACCGGGCCGCCGTCGCCCGCCTCCTGCGCCAGCACCTGGCCGGAGCCCCGCGCACCGGGGAGCCCCCCGTGGGCGAGGTCGAGAACCGCGTCGCCCGTATCTGGGCCGACCTGCTGGGCTCGGACCCGGTCAGCCGGGACGACTCCTTCTTCGCGCTCGGCGGCGACTCCCTGCTGGCCACCCGCGTGGTGGCCGCCCTGCGCGGGCTCGGCCACGCCGGAGCGGGCGTCTCGGAACTGTTCGCCCACCCCGTCCTGGCCGACTTCGCCGCCCGCCTCCCGGCCCGCGGCGAGGCCGTCGGCAGCCAGCGCATCGTCCACGACCCCGCCTCGCGCCACGAACCCTTCCCGCCCACCGGCGTCCAGCGCGCCTACCTCACCGGACGCAGCCCCGACTTCACCCTCGGCGGTGTCGGCACCTACCACTACACCGAGTTCGACGGCGCCGACGTGGACCTGCGCCGCCTGGAGCACGCCCTGGACCGGCTCGTCACCCGGCACGACATGCTCCGCGCCGTCTTCGACGCCGACGGCGACCAGCGGGTCCTGCCCGCCGTGCCGCCCGTGCGCGTGCCCGTGACCGAGGCCGACCCCGACGACCCCAGCGCCGCGCTCGCGAAACTGCGCGAGGCCATGTCCCACCAGGTCCTGGACCCCGGGCGCTGGCCCCTGTTCGACGTGCGCGCCGTGCGCTACACGCGCGACGGATCCGACCGCGTCCGCCTCGGCGTGGGCCTGGACTACCTGGTCCTGGACGCGCTCAGCATCATGACCCTCTACACCGAGCTGGACCGCCTCTACCGCGAGCCCGACGCCGTCCTGGACCCCGTCGAGGTCACCTTCCGCGACTACCTCACCCAGGTGCGGCCGGACCCCGAACGCGAGCGGCGCGACCGCGGGTACTGGCGCGAACGCGTCGCGGACCTGCCCGCCGCCCCCGCCCTGCCGCTGCGCACCGACCCCGCCGACGTCGACCGGCCCCGGTTCACGCGACGGGCCGACCGGCTCGCCCCCGAGGAGTGGGACGCCCTCACCGGCCTGGCCCGCGCCGCGGGCGTCACCCCCGCCACCCTGCTGCTGGCCTGCTACGGCGAGGTCCTCGGCCGGTGGAGCGGGCAGACCGAACTCAGCCTCACCCTCACCCTGTTCAACCGCCACGACCTGCACCCCCACATCGGCCGCGTGCTCGGCGACTTCACCTCCCTGTCGCTGACCTCCTACCACCGCGCGCCGGGGCAGGACCCCGCCGGGGCGGCCCGCGACCTCCAGCGGCGCCTGGGCCGGGACCTGGACCACCGGGAGGTGCCCGCCGAGGAGGTGCTGCGCGAGCTGGCGCGGCGCACCGGCACCGCCCAGCCCGGGATCCCCGTGGTGTTCACCAGCTCCCTGGGCGTGGGGGAGGGGGTGTCCATGGACCTGTCCCCGGACTTCCCGCAGCGGGTGTGGGGCCTGTCCCAGTCGCCCCAGGTGTACCTGGACAACCAGGTCATGGAGAGCCGCGGCGGACTGGAGGTGTACTGGGACGCGGTGGAGGACCTGTTCCGCCCCGGGGTCCTGGACGCCATGTTCGCGGCCTACCTGGATCTGCTGCGCGCGCTCGCCCGCGACGGCGAACAGGGCTGGGAGCGGGCCTGCGCGCGGATGCTGCCCGCCGACCAGCGCGTGGTGCGCGCCTCGGTCAACGCCCCCTCCGGAACCGCTCCGCGCGGCCTGCTGCACGACGCCTTCCTCGACGGCGCGGCCGCACGCGCCGACGCCCCCGCCCTGGTCACGGACCGGTCCGTGCTCACCCACGGCGAGCTGGCGGACCGGTCCCTGCGCGTCGCCGCCGGGCTGGTCGAACGCGGCGTGCGGCCCGGCGACGCGGTCGCGGTGTGCCTGCCCAAGGGCCCCGACCAGGTCTGCGCGGTCCTGGGCGTCCTCGCCGCCGGAGCCGTCTACGTTCCGGTCGGCGCTGGCCAGCCCCCGCTGCGGCGCGAGCGCGTCCACCGCGCGGCCCGGACCGTGTTGGCCGTCGGCGACGGCACCGGCGCGCCCCGCTCCGCCGACGTGGCCGAACTCCTCCAGGCCCCGCCCCTGGACGCGCCCGTGCCGCGCGACCCCGGCGAGGTCGCCTACACCATCTTCACCTCCGGTTCCACCGGGGAGCCCAAGGGCGTGGAGGTCTCCCACGCCGCCGCGCTCACCACGGTCGCCGAGATCAGCGACCGCTACCGGATCGGCCCCGACGACCGGGTCCTGGCCCTGTCCGCGCTCGACTTCGACCTGTCGGTCTACGACGTGTTCGGCCTGCTCGGCGCGGGCGGCGCGCTCGTCCTGCCCGAGGAGGACGAGCGCCGCGACGCCGAGCGCTGGCGCGCGCTGTGCGCCGAGCACGGCGTCACCGTCTGGAACACCGTCCCCGCCCTGCTCGACATGCTGCTCCTGGCCTCACAGGACAAGGGGCTGCCCTCCTCCCTGCGGCTGGCCCTGGTCTCCGGGGACTGGGTCGGCGGCGACCTGGCACCGCGCCTGCGCGAGGCCAGCGGCGCACGCGTCCACCTGGTGGCCCTGGGCGGCGCCACGGAGGCGGCCATCTGGTCCAACGCCTTCGACGGCGGCCACGTCCCGCCGGGGTGGCCCTCGGTGCCCTACGGGACGCCGCTGCGCGACCAGCGCTACCGGGTGGTGGACCCCCACGGGCTCGACTGCCCGGACTGGGTGGCGGGGGAGCTGTGGATCGGCGGGGCCGGGGTCGCCCTCGGCTACCGCGGCGATCCCGAGCGCACCGCCGCCCGGTTCGTCACCGCGGGGGGAGAGCGCTGGTACCGCACCGGTGACCAGGGGCGTTACCGTCCGGGCGCGCTCCTGGAGTTCCTCGGTCGCGCGGACCGCCAGGTCAAGGTCGGCGGCCACCGGCTCGAACTCGGTGAGGTCGAGGCGGCGCTGGAGGACCACCCCGGCGTGCGCCGGGCCGCGGCGCTGGCGGTGGGGGAGCGCACCTCCCGCAGGGTGGTCGCCTTCGTCACCGAGGACGGCGACGGGATCGGGGGCGCGACCGGGACCGGCGCCGGGTCCGGCGTTCCGGCGGAGGGCCTGGCCCGCCACCTCGCCGCCCGGCTGCCCGCCCACGCCGTCCCCGGCAGCGTGCGGACGGTCGGGGAGATGCCCCTCACCGCCAACGGCAAGGTCGACCTCCGGGCGCTGGAGGAGTTGGCCGCCGCCGAGGTCGGCCCGGGCGGCGCCCCCCTCGCCGACGAGGTGGAGGAGCACATCGCCCGCGTCTGGGGCGAGCTGACCGGCGCCGCCGTCGACGACCGCGACGCGAACTTCTTCGCCCTGGGCGGCACGAGCCTGCTGGCCATCCGCATGATCACCGTCCTGCGCCGCGAACTCAGCGAGGAGCTGTCCACCCGTGCCTTCCTGGCCGCGCCCACGCTCGCCGCGCTCGCCGACCAGGTCCGCGCGACCAGGGCGGAGGACGTCCAGGACGGGGTGATCTGACCCCGTAACACCCGCCCCGCCAGCCACTCCCGTTCCGTCCGGCGCTCCGGGGCCCACCCGGGGCCGTCCCACACGAACCTTCCGTCCCTCACATCGATCGCCCCCCGCGCCCACCACCCGCACCGACCACCACCCCACCGCCCCCGCGTAACGCCCCCCGCGCCATCCCCACCGTTCCCAGCCGGGTCCGCCCCGCGCGGACCGACCCGACGAGGAGAGCCCACCTTGCCGACTCCCGCCTCCGACGCCCCCGACGCCCTGCGCCCCCTGCTCGACGAACTGCGCGCCGCGGGCGTCCACCTGTGGGCCGACGACGGCCGCATCCGCTTCCGCGGCCCCACCGGAGCCCTCACCGACGAGCACCGCGCCACCCTGCGCGAGCACCGCGATGGGGTCCTGGCCCTGCTGGAGGCCGAGGCCGCCCCCTCCCTCACCCCCGACCCCGGCGCGCGCCACGACCCCTTCCCCCTGACCGACGTCCAGGGCGCCTACCTCGTCGGGCGCGGCCCGGCCTACGACTACGGCGGCGTCGCCTGCCACGCCTACGCCGAGCTGGAGTTCGACGACCTCGACCCCGACCGCCTGCGCACCGCCTGGAACGCGCTGGTGCGCCGGCACGACATGCTGCGCTCCGTCGTCTCCCCCGAGGGCCACCAGCGGGTGCTGCCCGAGCCGCCGGGGGAGTCGCTGACCGTCACCGAGGTCGGCGGCGGCGACACCGCCGCCCACGCCTCCCGGGCCCGCGAGCGCCTGCGCGACCTCGTCCCCGACGCCTCCTCCTGGCCGCTGGTGCGCCTGCACCTCACCCGCGGCGACGACCGCGCCCACCTGCACCTGTCCGTCGACCTGCTCGCCGCCGACTACACCAGCGTCCGGCTGCTCCTGGACGAGCTCGCCGCCCTCTACGCCGACCCCGAGCACCCCCTGCCGCCGCTGGGGGCGACCTTCCGCGACTACGTGCTCGCCCACCGGTCGCTGCGCGAGGGCGCCCGCTACCACCGCGACCGCGCCTACTGGACCGAGCGCGCCGACGACCTGCCGCCCGCCCCCGAACTGCCCCTGGTCGAGCACTCGACCGACGCCTCCGCCCGCTTCACCCGCCTGTCCGCCGCCCTGCCGCCGGAGCAGTGGCGGGCCCTGCGCACCCGGGCCGCCGAGCGCGGCCTGACCCCCGCGGGCGTGGCCCTGGCCGCCTACGCCGAGGTGCTGGCCCTGTGGTCGCGCCGCCCCGACTTCACCCTCAACCTGCCCGTGTCCCAGCGCCTGCCCCTGCACCCGGACGTGGACCGCGTGGTCGGCGACTTCACCTCGCTGACCCTGCTCGCCGTGCACGCCGACGACGGTACGACCTTCACCGAGCGCGCCCGCACCCGCCAGGGCCGCCTCATCGAGGACGTCGACCACTGCCTGTACTCGGGCAACGAACTGCTGGCCGAACTCTCGCGCCGCCGCGACGAGCCCGCCGTGCTCATGCCCGTCGTCTTCACCGGCGCGATCGGCGCTGAGGAGGAGGACGGCGGCGACTCCTGGGCCGCCCGGGAGGTCCACGGCCTGTCCCAGACCCCGCAGGTGTGGGTGGACTGCCAGGTCTCCCTGGCCGGGGGCGCCCTGGCCGTGCGCTGGGACGTGCGCGAGGGCGTCCTTCCCGAGGGCCTGGCCGCCGACGCCTTCGCGGCCTACACCGACCTGCTGCGCCGCCTGGCCCTGTCGGACGGGCCCTGGGACGAGGACGCCCCGGCCGCGGCCCCCGCCCACCAGCTCCTCACCCGCGCCGAGGCCAACGCCACCGAAGGCCCCCTGCCCGACGCCCTGCTGTACGAGGACGCCCTGGCCGCCGCGCTGCGCGACCCCGACGCCCCGGCCGTCGTCCACCCCGACGCGTCCCTGACCCACGGCCAGCTGTGGGCGCGCGTCACGGCCGTGGCCGACGAACTGCGCGCCCGCGGCTGCGGCCCGGGCGACCGCGCGGCCGTGGTCATGGACAAGGGCGTGGAGCAGGTGGTCGCCGCCCACGCGGTCCTGCTGACCGGCGCCGCCTACGTCCCCGTCGACACCACCCAGCCCGCCGCCCGCCGCCGCGCCATCCTGCGCGACGCCGGGGTGCGCCACGTCCTCACCCAGTCCTGGCTGGCCGAGATCGGCGACTGGGACCGGGACGTCGAACCCGTCGAGGTGGACGCGGTCCCCGCCGCCAGCGCGTTCGACGCGCTCCCGCCCCGCCCCGTCGATCCCGACGCCCTCGCCTACGTCATCTACACCTCGGGCTCCACCGGAACCCCCAAGGGCGTCATGGTCAGCCACCGCGCCGCCCTCAACACGATCGCCGACGTCAACCGGCGCTTCTCCGTCGGCTCCGGCGACCGGGTCCTCGGACTTGCCGCCCTCGGCTTCGACCTGTCCGTCTACGACCTGTTCGGCCCCCTCGGCGCCGGTGGCGCACTCGTGCTCCCCCACGCCGACCGACGCGGCGACCCCTCGCACTGGGCGGAGCTGGCCCGCGAGCACGGGGTGACCCTGTGGAACTCCGTGCCCGCCCAGATGGGCATGCTCGCCGACTACCTCTCCACCGCGCCCGCGCAGGCGCCGACCACCCTGCGCGTGGCCCTGCTCTCGGGCGACTGGATCCCCCTCACCCTGGCCGACCGCGTCCGCGCCCACCTGCCCGGCACCGCCCTGTACAGCTTCGGCGGCGCCACCGAGGGTTCCATCTGGTCCATCCACCACCCCATCGGGGAGGCGGACCCGTCCTGGCCCAGCGTCCCCTACGGCCGCCCCCTGACCAACCAGACCTTCCACGTCCTGGACGAGCGCATGCGTGACCGCCCCGACTGGGTCGCGGGCGAACTCCACATCGGGGGAGCGGGCGTGGCCACCGGCTACCTGGGCGACGAGGCCCGCACCGCCGAACGCTTCGTCACGCACCCCGGCACCGGGGAGCGCCTGTACCGCACCGGCGACCTGGGCCGCTACCGGCCCGGCGGCCACATCGAGTTCCTGGGCCGCGAGGACGACCAGGTCAAGATCCGCGGGCACCGCGTGGAGCTGGCCGAGATCGAGGCCGCCCTCACCGCCCACCCCTCCGTGGCCTCCGCGGCGGTCCTGGCCGTGGGCGGGCGCGAGGACCGGCGCCTGGCCGCCTTCGCCGAGACCGCCCGCCGCCCCGCCGACGCGCCCGCCGACGCCGAACCCGGGCCCGCCGCCCTGGCCGCCGCGTCCGCGGTCGGCGAGGCCACCGCGAACCTGGACCGCGACGACCTGGCCGCCTTCCTCGACGCGATGCGCGCCACCGCCCTGGGCGCCATCACCCGCACCCTGACCGGGGCCGGACTGTTCTCCGACACCACCCACACCGCCGAGGAGGTCATCGACCGCCTGGGCGCGGACCGGCGCCACCACCGGCTCGTACGCCGCTGGCTGCGCGCCCTGGCCGACGCCGGACGCCTGACCCGCGACGGCGACCGCTGGAGCGGGCTCCGCCACGTGGACGAGGACGAACAGCACGCCGCCTGGGAGCGCCTGGCCGACCTGGAGCGGCGGGTGGACTACGGCACCGAGGTCCTGGTGTACATGCGCGCCTGCTCGGGCCGACTGCCCGAACTGCTGCGCGGCGACCTCGACGTGCGCACCCTGCTCTTCCCCGGCGCCGCGCTCGACACCGCGGGCGCCGCCTACCGCGACAACCTGGCCGTGCGCCACCTCAACGCGGCGGCCGCCGCGGCCCTGGCCGAGGCCGCCGCCCGCCGGACGGCCGACGGGCCGCTGCGGGTCCTGGAGATCGGCGCGGGCGTCGGCGGCACCACCGAGGCCGTCGTCGCGGCCCTGGCGGGCCACCCCGCCGAGTACCGCTTCACCGACGTCTCCCCGTTCTTCGTCAACGAGGCCAGGGAGCGCTTCGCGGACTTCCCCTGGGTGTCCTTCGGCCTGTTCGACCTCAACCGCGAGGCCGGGGCCCAGGGCTACGCGCCCAACTCCTTCGACGCGGTCGTTGCCGCCAACGTCCTGCACAACGCCGTGGACGCCGACGCCGCCCTGGCCCGCGTCGCCGAACTCCTCGCGCCCGGCGGCCACCTGGTGTTCCTGGAGACCACCGCCGAACACGACCCGGCGCTGCTGGTGTCCATGGAGTTCCTCGACGGGCTCGACGGCGGCCACCGCGACGCCCGCGCCGAGCACGACCAGACCTTCCTCACCCGCGACCAGTGGGAGCGCGCCCTGGAGCGGGCCGGGGCCGCGTCGCCCCTGGCCCTGCCCGAGGCGGACGACCGCCTCGCCGAGACCGGCCAGACCCTCTACCTGGCCCGCCTGAAGACCGACCGGACGCCGGTCACCGCCGACGAACTGGTCCGCCACACCGCCACCCGCCTGCCCGAGTACATGGTGCCCGCGCACTGGCGGCTGTTGGACGCGCTCCCGCTCACCGCCAACGGCAAGGTCGACCGGGCCGCGCTCCTGCGCGCCCTGCCCGGGGACGACGCCCCCGGAACCGCCGACACGGCCACCGGCGAGCCCGCCGACGACCTCGAACGCGCCCTGTGCGGGCTGTGGGCCGAGCTGCTGGAGCGCGGCGCGGTCGGCCGCGACGACGACTTCTTCGCGCTGGGCGGCGACTCCCTGCTGGTCGCCCGCATGGTCGGCCGACTCGGCGAGGTCCTGCCCGACACCGGCGCCGACATCGAGTGGGAGGTGGTCCTGCGCCACATGCTGCGCCGCCCCACCGTCGCCGGGCTGGCCGCCTACCTCCGTGACCTGTCCGGGCAGGTGCGCGCCTCCGACGAGGGCAAGCCCGACTCCTACGTGCCCCTCAACGGGCCGGGCGGCGGCGCGGTCACCGCCCTGGTCCACGCCGGGACCGGAACCCTCATCCCCTACCGCTCCCTCATCACCGAGATCCGGCGGCGCTCGCGCGGGCAGGCCACCCTGGTCGGCCTGGAACTGCCCGACGTCCCCGCCTTCCTGGACGCCGACCCCGCCACGGTGATCAAGCGCTGGGCCGCCGACTACGCGAACGCCCTGCTCGAACGCGGCGGCGACCGCTTCCACGTCGTCGGCTACTGCCTGGGCGGCCTCGTCGCCACCGAGGTCGCGCGCACGCTCACCGACGCCGGGGCCGAGGTCGCCTCCCTCACCGCCATCAGCACGCACCGGCCGCCGTTCCGCCTGGACGACGAGCTGATCTCGGAGTACGCCTTCGCCGTCATGATGGGCATCGACCCGGTCGCGGTCGGCTTCCCCGCCGACGAGAACCGCGTGTCGGCCGCCTCCGACCAGCTGCTGGAGGCCACCCCCGGCCTGCTCCCCGACGGCGCCATCGGCCGCCTGACCGGCGAGTACGCCGACGTGGCCGAGCGCTTCCGAGAGCTGGCGAAGGTGCCCCGCCAGACCAGGATCGAGCGCATGTGCGCCGCCGTGCCCCCCTCGGCCGGGACCTACACCCCCGAGGCGCTCAACGAGATGTTCGCGATCTTCCGCCAGAGCGTCTTCGCCATCTCCCGCTACGAGCCCGAGCCCTACGCCGGGGACATCACCTTCCTGCGCCACGGCGGCGCCTACCCCTTCCCCGGCAACAAGGAGAGCGTCACCACCTACTGGGAGCGCCTGGTCCTGGGAGAGCTGGACATCGTGGACGTGCCCGGCGACCACTTCAGCCTGCTGTCGGTGCCCTACGCCCCCGGCGTGCTCAAGCACCTGGAGGCCGTCACCGGAGGGGACGTGGTCCGGTGAGCGGCGCGACCGACCGCGCGGTGGGCGTGGTGGGCGCCTCCGGGGCCGTGGGCCGGGCCGCCGCCCGCCGCCTGCGCGCCCTGGGCCACACCCGCCTCCTGCTCGGGGGGCGCCGCACCGCGCCCCTGGAGGAGCTGGCCGCCGAACTGGGCCCCGACACCGCCGTCAAGGCGGTGGACGCCGACTCCCCGGAGTCGGTGCGGGCCTTCTGCTCCGGACTCGACGTGGTGCTCAACTGCGCCGGGCCCTCCTACCGCATCGCCGACGCGGTGGCGGTGGAGGCCCTGGCCGCCGGAGCCGACTACGTGGACGTGACGGGCGACGGGCCCGCGCACGACCGCCTGAGCCGCACCCCCGCCGCACGGGACTCCGCGATCGTCCTGTCGGCGGGGGTGCTCCCCGGCCTGTCCGCCCTGCTGCCGCGCTGGTTCGCCGCCCGGCACGGCCTGGAGCGGATGAGCGCCCACGCGGGCGGGCTGGAGAGGTGCACCGAGGCCGCCGCGGGCGACCTGCTGCTCTCCCTGCCCGGCGCCGACGACCCGGCCGCCGTCTTCGGGCGGCCCCTGGCCGCCTGGCGGGAGGGCCGGGTCGTGGAGCGGGCGCTGCGCGCCGCCGACGGCGTCCGGCCGCCCGGGTTCCCGGGCACCGCGTTCGTCCAGCCCTTCCTCACCGAGGAGGCCCGCCGCCTGGCCGCCGCCCTGAACCTGCGCGAGCTGGAGTGGTACAACGTCCACCCCGGCGAGCGCGTCCGCGCCGTGCTGACCTCGGTCGCGGGGCGGCCGGTCGGCGACCTGGCCGCGGCGGCGGAGCGCCTGCGGCGCGCGGCCGAGGTGGACCTGGCCGGGCGCACGCCCTACTACCAGCTCGTGTACGCGCTCACCGACCCCTCCGGGCGGCGCAGCGTGATGACCGCCCGCTTTTCCGACAGCTACCGCATGACCGGCCGCGTGGGCGCGCAGGCCGCCGACGCGGTGGCGCGCGGTCTGGTGCCCCGGGGCCTGCACCACGCCGCCGACGTCCTCAGTCCCGAGGCCGCGGTCACCGCCCTGTTCGACGACCCCGAGGCCGGAACCCTGCGGGTGGAGGACGCCGCGAGCGAGGCCGCCGGGGTCGAGGAGGGCGCCCTGTGAGCCCGCGACCCCTGCGCGTGCTGCTGTGCGGCACCGGCTTCGGCCGCTTCTACGCCGACGCGCTGGCCCGCATGCCCGACACCTTCGAACTCGCCGGGATCCTCTCCCGCGGCGGCGAGTTCTCCCGACGCTACGCCGAGCGGGCCGGGGTGCCCCTGTACACCGACGTCGACCAGGTGCCCGACAACGTCGACGCGGCCTGCGTGGTCGTGGGCGCGGCGGTCTCCGGCGGAGCCGGGGGCGAGCTGGCCCGCGCCCTGCTGGCCAGGGGCGTGCACGTCCTCCAGGAGCACCCCGTGCACGAGGGCGAACTCGCCGCGGCCCTGCGCGCCGCCCGCGCCGGGGGAGCGGTCTACCACCTCAACCCCTTCTACCGGCACGTGGCGCCGATCCGGCGCTTCCTGGAGGCGGCCCGCGCCCTGCGCGAGCGGGGCCCGGTGCTGTTCGCCGACGCCACCTCCGCCGTCCAGGTCCTGTACCCGCTCCTGGACGTGCTCGCGCGCGCCCTGGGCGGGCTGCGCCCCTGGGCGCTGACCGAACCGCTCGCGGAGGACCCCGAGGTCGCCTCCCTGGCCGCGCGCGCCCAGCCCTACCGGGTGCTCCAGGGCAGCGTCGCGGGCGTCCCCCTCACCCTGCGGGTGCAGAACCAGATGGACCCCTCCGACGGGGACAACCACGCCCTGCTCTGGCACCGGATGGCCCTGGGAACCGAGCACGGGGTGCTCACCCTGGCCGACACCCACGGCCCCGTGCTCTGGCAGCCCCGGCTGTACGCGCCCCGCGACGCCCACGGCCGCCTGCGCTCCACCGGACCGGGCACCGGGCACCTGGCCGAACCGGCCACCACCGCCCTGGAGGGAACGGACGCGCCGCCCTACCGGGAGGTCTTCGACCGCCTGTGGCCCGAGGCGCTCACCCGGGCCCTGACCGACTTCGCCGCCGACGTGCGCTCCGGGGCCGACCCGCTGGTGCGGGGGCAGTTCGACCTCGGGGTGTGCCGGATGTGGCACGAGACCACCGGCCGCCTGGGCCGACCGGAGGTCATCCGCCCCGGACCGCCCACCGCGCACCTGGGCACCGCCGACCTGGAACCGGCCCCGCGCAGCGGGGACGCCGGGGAGGTGACGCCGTGACGCTCCCGCCCGAGACCTCCGGGGGTCTTCTGGCCCCTCCGACGACCAGCGACGCGACCCCGCCAGAAAGGCCGACAACCCGATGACCCCCGCTCCCACGCGCTCCTGGCTGCGCCGCTTCCGGCCCCGCCCCGGGGCCCGGACGCGCCTGGTGTGCCTGCCCCACGCGGGCGGCGGCGCCAACGCCTACCGGGCCTGGGCCGCGCTCCTGCCCTCCGGCGTCGACCTCGTGTGCGTGCAGTACCCCGGCCGAGAGGACCGCTTCGACGAACCCCTCGTGGACGACATGGCCACCGTGGTCGGGGCCGTCGCGGAGGAACTCACCCCCCTGCTCGACCGGCCCTACGCCCTGTTCGGCCACAGCATGGGCTCGGCCGTGGCCTACGAGCTGGCCCGGACCCTGCGCGCGGCGGGCCTGCCCGAGCCGGACCGCCTGTTCGCCTCCGGGCGCAGGGCCCCGGCCGACGCCCCGCCCGGCCGCGTCCACCTCGCCGACGACGACGCGATCGCCTCCGAGCTGGTTCGCCTGGGCGGGACCCGGCGCGAGGTCCTGGACGAGCCCGGCCTGCGCGAGGCGGTCCTGGGCTACGTCCGCAACGACTACCGGCTCGTCGAGCGCTACACGCCCTTCCCCGGACCACCGCTGAGCTGCCCGGTCAGCGTGTTCCTGGGCGAGGCCGACCCCGAGGTGGACGCGGACCTGGCCCGGCGCTGGTCGGCCACCACCAGCGGACGCGTGGACGTGCGCGTGTTCGCGGGCGACCACTTCTACCTCGGACCGGAGCGGGAGGCCGTCGTGTCCGAGGTCCTGCGCCGCCTGGACCCGGCGCTGGCCGCAGCCCCCGGCCCCTGGCCGAGCACCCCCTGACCACGCCGCAGAACCTGGAGGACACCATTCCCGCCATCGACTACTACTCCCCGGGGGCCGAGTTCTTCGACCTCGTCGGCCACCGGCACATGGTCACCAGCACGCCCGCCCTGCGCGCGGCGCTGACCGGCCTGGACACCGCCCACGGCCCCGTCGTCGACATCGGCGCGGGCACCGGACTGGTGACCGCGGCCATCGCCGAGATCCTGCCCTCGGCCAGGATCCACTCGGCCGAGCCCTCGCCGAACATGCGCGCGATCCTCACCAGCCGCGTCTTCGCCGACCCCGACCTGCGCCGCCGCGTCACCGTGCTGCCCGAACCCGCCCAGGACCTGCCGCTGCCGGACTCGATCTCGGCCGCGGTCGTCTTCGGCGTGGCCGGGCACATCCCCCGCGCCGAACGCCTGACCCTGTGGCGGCGCCTGGCCGAACGGCTCCCCCCGGGCGGCCCCGTGGTCGTGGAGCTGATGGGGGTGGACACCCCCCGCTCCATCCCGTCCGTGCGCATGTGCCGGGAGACCGTGGGCGAGCAGACCTACGAGTGGTGGATGTCCGGCGAGCCCGCCGGGCCCGGAACCATGCGCTGGCGCACCCAGTGGAGGGTCCTGCGCGGCGGTGACCTGGTCCGCACCGTCGACGACGAGTACGACTGGGAGACCTTCGGCGTCGAGCGGCTGGCCGAGGAGTCCGGCCTGTCCGTGCGGCGCCTGCCCCGGACCGGCCGCGAGGCCACCCCGGAGATCGGAGTGCTGGTCAGTTGACTTCTGCCCCTCCTGAAGAAGGGGTCCCGTTACGCGCTGCGCGCGTATGAGCCCTAAGGCCCGGCCCTCACAGGCCCGGTTTCCTGTTTCGTCGCCGACCGCGGAAGGGAGGACCCTTGCCGTCTGACATCAGCTCCGCAGGCATCACCCGAGACTGTCTCTCGGGCTGCGGCTCGACCAGCCGCAAGGGTGTTCTTGGCCGCGTTGACGTCCCGATCGTGTCGGGTGCGGCAGGCAGGGCACGTCCAGTGCCGGGTGCCCAAAGAGAGTGTGGCCAGCAGGTGCCCGCACGTCGAGCAGGTCTTGGAGGAGGGAAACCACCGGTCGATCATCACCAGGGTGCGACCGGCCCGCGCGCACTTGTACTCCAACTGGCGGCGGAACTCGCCCCACCCGCAGTCGGAGATCACCCGTGCAAGGCGCCGGTTCTTGACCATGCCCGCGACGTTGAGGTCCTCGATCGCGATCAGGTCCGCTGTACGCACCAGCCGTGTGGTGGTCCTGTGCAGGAAATCCTGCCTCGCGTGGCGGACCTTGCGGTGGGCGGCGGCGACCTTCGCCTTGGCCTTGTGCCGGTTGGCCGACCCGCGCCGCTTGCGGGCCATGCGCCGCTGGTAGCGGGCCAGGCTCCTGGCTTTGCGTTCCAGGTGGCGGGGGTTGGCGATCTTCTCCCCGTCGGAGGTGACCGCGAAGTCCTTCACACCCAGGTCGAGGCCGATCTCGCGCCCGGTGTGCGGGGAAGGTTCGGGGGCGTCGACCTCAACGGCGAAGGTCACGTACCAGCGCCCGTCCGCCTCGCGGGAGACGATCACGGTGGTCGGGTTGAGCGAGGCGAGGTCGGCGCTGTCGAAGGACCAAACCAGGCGAAGCGGTGCCTGGTGCTTGGCCAGCCACAGTCGCCCGTCGCGTATGCGAAACGCGCTGCGGGTGTAGTGCGCCGACTGGCGCCCGGTGCGGGACTTGAACCGGGGGTACTTGGCGCGTTT
>NZ_CBDRFA010000119.1:0-18700 GCF_965343085.1 Nocardiopsis synnemataformans
CGGTGCCGTCGCGCATCGCGACCAGGTCGGCGGGGGGCACCGTCCAACGGTTCTCCGCGGTCCGGCCCTGGTAGCGCCTGCGCAGGAAGGGGTAGTAGCTCTGGGGGTGGTGCCACAGCAGGATGATCTTGATGGCCCACCGGACCACGTGTTCCACGTCGAGGCCGTGAACGGGTGCGAGGTGGTGCATCAGCGCATCGCTGGGCTTGGTGGCCGGGTTGTCGAGGTGGTGGTTGAGCAGCCCGTTGCAGGGGCCGCACACGTCGATCATGACCTTGAAGGGTTTGTCGCTGGTGTAGGCGCCGGGCTCGTGCTGGCCTCCGTGGTGCTCCAGGGTGAAGCTGCTCCCGTCGGGCTGGGATCGCCAGCGGTCGAGGTGGCGTTGCTGGAGGATGTGCTCTCCGTCTGAGCCTCGCCCGAGTTGGGTCGCGCAGAACGCGCAGTACCTCGGGGTTCCCTTCGTCCGTGTCACCGTGTCGCTTCCTGCCACGTCGGGTGTTCCTGGTCCGCTCATCCTCGCAGTGCGCCAGTCCGCGAGGCGGGGGTTCAGCGTCCTCCGCGGCGGCGGTTGATGCGAGCCCCTCCCCCGCCCGGGGATCCTGGTGGGCGCGCGCCGGCGCCCGTGCTGCTGCGTTTGCCCGTGGGCACCGCGACCTTCGGCGGGCCGGACTTCAGGTCCAGCTCGGCGGTCATGTACCGCATGGTGTCCATGCCGTCGTCCTGCTTCTTCACCGGTTCCTCCTTGCCGTTGTCCTTCCAGATGTAGGCGGGGATCTCCTCGACCGTGCACGTCGGCGCCCCCACCTCGACCAGCTCCGGGTCCTTCTCCACCAGGGCCTGCTTCATGAAGAAGATCCGTGGCCGCCCGTCGCCCTGCTTGCGCAGGCGGACCTGGACCGCCTCGATCCCCGGTTTGACGTCCTTCCTGGCTGGCGTGGTGGACCGGCCCAAGGCTTTCGCTAGGGACGCGCGGTTCTCGGCCTGGTGGTCGCAGACGATCGCGGTCGGACGCACCCCGATCTCGCGGATGACCTGTTTGATCTGCTTGGCGTGGTCCACGACCAGGCGCTGGGTGTAGAAGATCTCCCGCTGGAGGTAGAGGCGCCCGTCGCCGTCGACACGCCAGAAGTGAGCGACGAAGGGGTGGATGAACCCGAAGTCGACGACCACGTACAGCGGCCAGTCCGCGGGCGGGTCGAACCGGTCGATCTCGTGGAGGGCAACGGAGAACTCCTCGAAGATGACGCCTTCAGCCGCCGCCCAGATCCCTTTCCGAAGACGCAGGAACCGGACGCCGGTGAGCTTGTCGAGCTTGGCGAGGTACTCAAGCCCGGCCTCGGTCCACTCCTGCCCGTCGAACAGCCAGGGGTTGTCCTCGTGCACGCTGGTGAGCATGGCGAGCTCGCCGCTGTCCGCGCGGACCTTGATCCAGTGCTTGTCGTGGGAGGGGTTGCAGGCCAGGACGATCTGCTTGTAGCACTCCCCCGGGCCGCGGAGCCGAGAGATCAGGGTCTCGTGGAGGTCCTGGGAGATCTCGGTGGCCTCGTCCACGAAGATCCGGTCGACCTCCAGCGACAGGAACTTCTCGGGCTTGTCCCCGCCGGCCACGTAGATCACGGACCCGTTGGAGTAGCGGAACGCCGCGGGGTCCTTGGCGGAGCCGCCGTACCAGGTGACGACACCGTCCCTCATCGCTTCGGCGGCGACCTTGCGCTGGAACGTCACCAGCGTGGTGGTGGTCAGCGACACGTGGGTGGCGCGCAGCATCAGCCCGACGAACCCGGGCACCGTCAGGGCGGTGAGGTGCATCTTCCAGCACGCGGCCAGGCTCTTGCCGGTGCCCGCGGAGCCGACGATCACGACCTCGGTGCCGCGGTGGTACATCAGGTCGCGGGCGGCGCCCCGCGGCATGTAGCGGACGATCTGGTCGGAGGGGCCGATCGGGGGGATGTCGTCTTTGTCGACGATCTCGATCGGCCCGAATGTTGGCGCGGGGGTGGGTGTGGTCACTTCAGTGCCTCGGGGTCAACGCCGACGACCTCGTAGCGGATCCCGCCTTCGTGCTGGACCTTGGCGTTGGTCGGGGCGTCCAGGCCCAGGAGCTTGCGGCGTTCCCGGCTGATGGCCATGACTCGGTCGGCGGCCTGGAGGGTGGGTCCGTCGTCCATGACCTTGCGGAGCTTCTTCGGGATCGGGTTGCCGTGGTCGTCGATCCGGATGTTGCCCTCGTCGTCGAGGGCGTACTCGACGATCTCGTGGACGATGCGGCCGCTCTGGCTGACAACCATGTGGGGGCGTTCCAGCACCTCCCAGCATTTGACGAGCGTGTGGTCCAAGCGCTCGATCTCGGTGACGATCAGCGCTTCACGGGTGGCCTCAGGGATGCTGGCACGGATCGCACGGATCGCGCGAGAGACCGTTGGTTGGCTGACCTCGAACTTCTCGGCGATGCGCTCCTGGGTCCACCCTGCGAGGTGGTGCTTCCAGATCTCGCTGTTACGCCCTTTCAGCCGTTCATTCTCAACAAAACCCTTTTCTTCCATTTGTTCGGTTTCTTTTGCTTCTTCCATTTCACCTCCCACTTTCCGGTCTTTTATTCATTCCCATTCACTGCGTTCGCCTTTTCGGCCTCCCGAAGACTGATCCGGTTGCAGTGGCGCACCGGCATGAGGTGATGCTGTCCGGCGCGAGATCCGCTCGCTTGGGTAGCTGGCAGTCAGTCGGCGCGAGCGGGGCGTGGAGTGAGGGTGATGTGCTGGGTGGCATGGTCCAGGCTCACTCTGTAGGTGGTGTTGATGAGGCCTCCGTAGGGGTCGGCGGTGACCCTGGCCCATGACACCTGTGGGGTGAACTCAGACCGGTCGATTGGTGTCCAGGGGGTGTGGAGTTCGAGAAGGGCGTGGGCGGCTTTGACATCGGTGATGGGGGCGTCAGTGATGACGACGACCGTGGTGAGGGATCGGCACAGACCCACGGTCAGCAGGTCGTGCCAGTTGAGGGAGCCTCGGTGGGACACGACCAGGGCATGCCAGCGGGGCGCCATCGCGGCGTCAGCGTTCATGAGTTTGTGCAGGAGTTCGGTGAGGTCGTCCGGGGCGGGGTGGGTGGCCACGGTGACAATCTCCCACCCTGCTTGGAATGCGGTGGCCAGGCCCTGATGGGAGATGTAGTCGGATGGATGTCCGTAAGGAGCGCTGGCGTCGGTGGTGTGTTGTGCCAGGCGGGCCCACATATCGGCGTCGGTGGTGGCGTTGGTGATAACGCGGACCCGGGCTCCGGCGTCGTGCAGGTCCGCAGCTAGTTGCGCGGTGACAGCGAGGTCGATGCCGTCCGCTGCGCTGGTGCAGGTGATGGCTATGGCACGGTCTGGGCGTAGCCAGCTTTGGCGGATGTCGTCGTGCATGGATGTGCTTCCTCTCGGTGGGGTCAGTCGTCGTCTGGGGCGCCGAGATCTTCGCCCCACACGGTGTTGGCCTTGATCCACTGGGCGTCCTCGGCGATGCGGGCGGCGCGCCGGTGGACTTCCTCGTGGTCGTACAGGCCCTCTGAGTCGATCTGGTTGTCGGCTGCCCATCGGGCGAGGGCTGCGGTGAGTTCCATGGCGTGGTCGAACCCCATGTGCACGGCGCTGGAGGAGCGGCCTGCCGGCTCTTCCTCCTCGGATTTGGCGAAGATCCATACGGCGGACTCGTCGGCGAGGCTGGAGGGCTTGACGGTGATGCGGGATCCGTACAGGTCGAGGAATTGCAGGTAGCCGTGGAAGCCTCGCCCTGAGGGGTCGGTGACCTGGTGGGTGAACTGGGGGTCGGTGGCGCGGGTGTGGTTGTTCATCGGAGGTTGTGCTCCTGGGCGCAGGAGTGGCAGACGGTGATGTCGACGGTGCCGACGGTCGGGCTGGTGCGGGTGATGGCGACGGTGGCCGAGCCGTCGCAGATGGTTGGCCGATCGGAGTGAATGAGCGGGCACAGGCAGATGCAGGGCAGGGCAGGGTCGAAGCGGTTGATAGTGGCCCAGTAGGTCAGGGCGGCGATGCCTTCGGGGGTACGCGCCCAGTCCATGACCGGAGCGAAGTGGGAGAACACCGCGGCGATGTGGTCGAGCAGAGCGGTGATGGCGTTGCGGGCGCCTTGGGCGTAGGCGGCGTCGGGGTCATGGAAGGCCTCGATGACGTCGCGGTGGTGAGGGCTTTCAGCACCGCGGGTGAGGACGTCGTCGACGGCAGCCGCGGCGGTGGGTCGGTCGGTGCCTAGGCGGCGTTGGTGGGAGGCGATGAGGTCGTCACGTAGACGGTTGGTGGGTGTGGGTTCTGGGCTGGGGTGGTTGTTCATGAGCAGGCGCACCCGTCGTTGGATCCGCCGCAGGGAGTGCAGTCGGTCCGGCAGCGGCAGCCGGTGTCGTTGTACTCGCCGGTTTCGTGGCCCGGGTGCAGGACGAGGTGCGGGCGGTCGGGCGGCTCGGCGGTGTCCACGATGGTCTTCAGGGTGTCGGGGGCGTGGCGGGCCAGGGCGTCGTACCAGGACCATCCCGGGTGTGCGGGCAGTGTGTCGGCGCCGACGTACTCGCGGGTCAGGCGCAGGGCCTCGGTGAGGTCGTGGACGGCCTGGTCGTGGGGGAGGAAGAGCAGGTCCACGCCGGTGGTGCGGGTGAAGTCGGCGGCCTGGTCGAGCGTCCGCGGGTCGGGGACGGCGGTGGTGTCGTGGTGGATGACGATGGCGTCGCCGCGGCGGGCGACCTGGTTGGTGGCCCAGGTGGTGCGGCAGCGGGTGCAGGCCACGATCGGTTCCTGGGATCCGTTCAGGAGTCGTAGTTCGATGACCTCGTAGTCGTGGCCGGTGTCCAGGCACAGGTGTGGGGTGCTCAAGGGGTGTCCTTCCTTGCTGGGGTGGTCAGGTCGTGGCGGATGACGCGCCAGGCGCAGCACAGCCAGCCGAGGGCGAACCCGGCCAGGGCAGCGGACAGCACGGCGGTGAGGGTCTTCACCAGGTGGGCTCCTGCTCGTAGGTGAGGGCGAACTCCTTGGTGTCGAGGTGGTGGATGTTCTGGTCCTGGTCGAGCACGAGCCAGGTGTGGGAGGGGATGGGCACCCAGGCGCCGTGGCAGTCGCGGTAGGCGGCGTTGGTTTGGGGGTCGGAGGGGGTCAGGTAGGTGAAGCGGTCCACGCCGAGTGCGCCGATGGACAGGTCGTTGGTGAAGCGGTCCAGGCCGAGGGTCGCGGCCACGGCCAGGGCGTTGGTGCCGTCCCAGTAGATGGCGGTGGCCGGGGTGGCGCGGGGGGTGACGGTGTGGATGTCGCGGCCGGGGACGACGAGGAGGGCGCGGGCGGCGGTGTACTTGGCGGTGAGGCGCTCGGCGACTGCGGTGGGGAGTTCGGCGAGGCGCTCGGGATCGGAGTTGTGGAGGTTGTCGGCGAGCTTGACCAGGCGGCCCAGGGGGTGGGCGGCGGCGCGGCGTACGGCGGCGGTGTAGTCCTCGTTGGGGCGGCGGGTGACGGCGTCGAGGGCGTCCAGGACCTGGGGTGGGCAGCCTCGGGCGGCGAGGTCGGCGGCGGTCAGGGGGGTGTCTTCAAGGACGTCGTGCAGGACGCCGGCGATCTGGGCGTAGTCGCCGTGGGGGGCGAGGAGGTCACGGACGGCGATGACGTGGCGGACGTAGGGGTGTCCGGCCTTGTCGGTCTGTCCGCCGTGGGCTTGGAGGGCGAGGGCGGTGGCTTCAGCGAGGTTCATCGGTGGTGTCTTTCGTTGGTGGTCGAGTAGCGGACAGGTCTGCGTCAGCGGCAGTACGGGCATACGTCTGACAGCAGGTCGTGGAGACGTTTGTGGTGCTCCATCCACCACAGGACGGTGAACACGGAGAGCGCGCTGCCGATGAGCACCGTGGGATTGGCGGGCAGGCCCAGCAGGAGAACCGGGATGGTGTTGGCGCTGAAGACCAAGGCAGAGCAGGCGACGATGGTCGTGAGCAGGCGGCGCCACCAGGGTCGGCCGACCCGGTGCCACAGGGCCAAGGCCGGGAGGTACTCCCCCACGTGCGCCTCGATCTGGGTTCGGTAGTCGTAGCAGGTCTGGCACGTGTGGTGGCAGGGCCCGTCGGTGAACAGTGCCAGCGCGAACATCACGGCGGCGGCCAGGAGCACTATCTGGGGTGTGTCCCACAGCGGGGGCATGGCTGTAGCGATCCCTGCTGCGGTCGCTGTGGCCAGGGGGCGGTTGCGGCCGAGCACGCATCGGGTCCTGGTGATCCAGGTTCGTGGGGCGGTCACTGCGGGGTGCCTTCGTGGTCGGTGTGGGTGAGGGTGCGCAGGTGTTGCTGGAGGGTCGCGACGTGGCGGTGGATGGTCGTGTGGTCGTGCGACGGGGCGGGCAGGGTCTTGCGGCGCTCGAACCGGATGCGGAGGGTGGCGGTGTTCGTAGCTCGGCCGTACACGCGCAGGTGTTGGGTGTGGCGGGTTCGGTGGGCGTGGTGGAGGGCGTACTCGGTGAGCGCCAAGACGTGCTTCAGGGTGGTGTCGTCGGGCCCGAAGTGGGGGTGGGCGCCGAGGGTGGGTAGCGCGGCCGCGGTGGCGCAGATGGCGTCGAAGGCCAGGGCGGCCGGGTCGGTGTGGGTGTCGATGACGTGGGCGCGGACGTAGGCCAGGGCCTGCTGGATGGTCGGGGTCGGGTCGGGGGCGGGGTGGTGGTTGGCGCACAGCGCAAGGTGGATGTGCTGAAGGGCGTAGTGGGCGTACTCGTTTTCGTTGAGCTGTCGGTGGCGGTCGGGGGGCCTGGCCGCGGTTGTGCGTTCGTTGAGGTAGGCGGTGTGGTCGTCGACGAGGGCCAGGCCGTGGTGGATGTCGGCGAGGGTGGCGGTGCATCCGGTACCGGTCGTGGTGTCGAGTGCGTCCATGAGCGCGTTGACCGTGGCCGTGATGTCGTGGGCGGGTTCGCCGGTGAGGGCGATGGCGAACCGGTGGGCCAGAGCGGTGAGGGCAGTGGTCTGTTCGGAGGTCACGGCGCGGGGTCCTTGGTGTTCAGGGGCGGTTCGGCCCGTGTGAGGGGTCATGAGGCGTGGAGGTCCTGGTAGGGGGTGTAGCGACAGTTCCCGCACACGTCGGTGGTGCCGACGGGGGTGATGGTGTCCTCCCAGGTGATGTAGCTGGTCATGTGGTAGCGGGAGCGGGTGTGGCAGCGCACGCACCACAGGAGGCGGAGCTCGCCGCAGAGCACGCTGGCTTCACCGAGGGCGGGGGCGGCGTCCTCGTCGATGAGGTCCGCGCCGAGCTCGGTCAGGACCGCTTGGGCGATCTGTTCGCGGGTGGCGAGGTCCAGGCGCTTGCGGTCCGCGGTGGCGGCGGTGATGGCGCCCAGGACCCGGGCGCGCATGTGGAGGCTGTGCTCTGGTGCGGTGGTGTCGGTGCCCTGCTCTGGTGCGGTAGGGGGATCTGCAAGTTCTGGTGCCGTTTGGCGTTGGCTTGCAGTTCGGGCCCGGTGCAGCAGGTGCGCCCACCAGTCCGCGAAGCAGGTATGGCCTTGGTGGTCGGCGGCCATGTTCAACGGCAGGCCTAGGGCTTGGTGCAGGTCCAGGGCCATGACGTTCTGGGCGGCGCGGGCGGCGGCGTCACGTGCGCGGGCGGTGCGTTCGTCGTCGGGCAGGGTGTGGGAGGCGCGGTGGTGGTCGGCGGCCGCGGCCGTGAGGACGTCGTTCACCCACTGGGCGTCGCGTTCAGCGACATGGGCGCCGTCGGGACGGCCGACGTGGATGGTGATCGGCTGGCCGTCGCCGTCGCGGCCGGGGGCCAGGTGCGCTGACCAGGTGCCGTTCCAGGGCGGGGTGTGTTCGGGGTCGCAGTGGGGGCAGTCCCCCAGGGTGTGGTCCATGGGTCAGTCCTGCGGGTCCAGGGGGATGCCGTGGGCGGCGAACATCTCGACGATGAGCGGGTCGTCGCGGAACTCGTCGAGGGACTCGTCCTCGGTGTCCCAGTCGGCGTCTTGGAGAGCGCCGATCAGGGGATCCAGGACGATGCGTTTGGTGTCGTCGTCGGCGCCCTGGTCGATGAGTGCGCGGGCGACGCGGTTGAAGACGTCGCTTCCTGCGGCCCATCCCATGGTGGCCTCCTTGTTGGTGGTGAGCAGGTCGAGTTGTCCTGTGCCGGGGGTGGGGCGGCGGCCGCGGCCGCAGGTGGGGTAGCGGTTGCGTTCGCCTCGGCACACGGGCCCCAGCCCCGCGGCGATGGAGTCGCGGTGTCGCAGTTGGCGTCCGCACTCGCACACCACGTGCCGGTGGGGTAGCGCGGCGGCCGGGAGCAGGCACTGCTGGCCCGGCCCGGGGGCGCTCACCACGGTGGCGGTGGGGGTGTGTCGGGGGGCGGGGGGTCGTCGACGATCGCGCGGGCGATGGCCAGTTCGAAGCAGAAGGCGCGCTCGATGCAGGTGGGCACGTCGATCATGGGGTCCGCGCTGATGGTCTCGGCGAAGGCCTTCAGGCCGCGGACCTTGGCTTGGAGTAGGTCGGCCACGGCGTCGGCGACGCGTAGGTCCCATACCTGGGCGTGGTCGATCGCGGCGAGCTGGCGGGCGCGGGCGACGGGGCTGGAGGTGTCCTGCTGGATCGCGAGGGCGCCGGCCACACCGAAGGCCATCACCGAGGAGGGAGAGGCGGTGCTGGAGGTCTGGTGGATGCGGCGCACGGCGCGTTCGAGGAGTTCGACGTGCTGCTCAGTCACAGGGGCCTCCCGTGATGATGGCCGCGGACACGGCCAGAGCGGCCTGGTGCATCGCCTGATCGACGTGCATGGCTCCGCCTCGGTGGTAGTAGGGGCCCGAGCCAGTGCGCAGCATCCACTGCCGTACAGGCCAGCGGCGGTCGATCACTCCGTGGCTGAGGGCCGAGGCGCCGATCCCCAGGGCGGTACGGCCCGGGTGCAGGCGCAGGTCCAGGACGTGGTTGGCGATGATCAGGGCGGTGGCCTGCACGGCGTGGTAGGAGGCCACGTGGCCGACCAGCGCGGCCCAGGACTGGGCTTCGGTGCATTCGGCGTCGCGGTCGGCGCGGCAGGGTTTGAGCGAGGCCTGGCGGTCGGTTTGGACGAGGAAGTCACCAGCCGTGTGGGCGGCGGCCAGGACCGCGGCGACGGCGGCGAACCTCGCGGCCCGGCTGGGTCGGGTGGGCATCAGTTCTGTCCTCCCAGGGGGGTGCCGCACTCGGAGCAGTGCGGGTAGCCGGTGTATCCGGAGATGCGGCCGTCCTGGTCCAGGCAGACCGCGCCGGGTACGTCGTGGCCTTCGGTGGTGGTGCGGCGCAGGACGAACCACGCCGACCCGCACGGGCACTGGGCGCCGTTGTAGCTGGAGCGGCGGTCGGCCAGGGAGATGACGCGTGTGTCGCTCACGGTCGGGTGCTTTCTGTGTGCGGGCGGGCGATGAAGGGAGCCAGGTCGGTGGTGTTGAGCCACAGCAGCAGGCGCACCAGGGTGGTGGCGCTGGGCTCGTGGCCACGACGCAGGCGGGTGCCGGTGGCTTCGTAGACATGGGCTTGGCGGCACAGTTCGCGCCAGGAGATGTCCCGTCGCTGACGAGCCAGGTCGAGGTCGCGGTGCAGGGCGAACGGGTCGAACATCGTGGGCTACTCGGGTGTGTGGGCGAAGGGAAAAGCGTGGACGTTCTCGCCGTCGGGCATGAGGACGGTCCAGGGGCCGGGGAAAAAGCCGTAGGCGGCCGAGGAGCACCCGCGGGTGTGGGTTGGCGGGTCGTTGAGCGCACCAAGTTCGCGGCCGATGCAGTGCTGGCCCATCACGTGCAGTCCGGTGACCGGGTCGCCGTTGGGGTGAGTGCGCGGGTTGATGTCCAGGGCCTGGGTGAAGTCGCGGCCGGTGGCCACGTCGTGGCAGTACGGGCACTGGAACGCCCATTCGAGAGGGTCGGGGCCAAAGCGCGCGCGGGCTTCAGCGGCGAATTCGTCCTGGGTGAGGGCGCGGGAGGTCACGGCGTGGCTTCCTCATGGTCGGGTCGGATGCTGGTCAGGTGGGTGTAAGTGAGCAGGAACCCCACCGAGCGCAGGTGGGCGCTGATGAGGCGGGTGTCGGGGGCGGGCTTGGTCAGGCGGCGTCGGATGGTGTTGGCGGTGCAGGCCAGTGCTTGGGCGCGCAGGCTTCCCAGGCCCAGGTGGGGGGCGATCTCGTGCAGGGCGTTCAGCGCGGGGGCGGCGTGGGCCGGAGCGGGCATGGTGATCGGGTCGAGGGAGAACGCGGACAGGGCACGGCCGAGGTAGCGCAGCTGCTCGGAGGCCAGACCCGGGTCGGGATGGGGCTGGTCTGCCAGCTGGGCTAGGTGGGTCGCGGCCTGGTCCAGGAGCTGGGGGGCGAGGGTGCGCACGCCCTCGGCAAGCCGGATGATCTGGCCGCGGGTGGGGGCGGCCTGGTGTGTGGTCGGCGGGCAGGCGGGGGTGCTCACGCTTCCTCCCGGGCGGAGAGGGTCTCGGCGTGGTTGGTGGCGTCGTGCTGCTCGGTGAAGGTCTCGGTGGGGCCGATGTGGCGGACGAACCACGGGCCGGTACCCCAGCGGTCGTCGTGCTCGACGACGATGCCTCCGCAGGGGCTGGGGTAGTGGAAGCGGGTGGCGTGGTCCAGGCGGGAGCGCAGCTCGGCGATGGTGCGGTCGCGTTCGGCCAGGGCGCCGGCCACCGCGGGGGCGGCCACGTCCACTGCGGCGCGGGCGTCGGTCAGGCAGTTGGGGACGAACCTGCGGTTGATCTCGTCGCGGATCAGATCGTGAGCCTCGTCCCATGTGTCCTTGGGGAGGGTGCTGTGCCGTTCCCAGACGGTGTCGCAGGCCTCGTGCAGACGCCGCCAGAGATCGCGCTGGCGGGGGGTGGTCGTGCTGTGGGGTGCGGCGGCTTCGGCCCAGTCGTTGCGTAGGGCGTCGGCGGCGTGCACCAGGGCGCGCACCTCAGCGGGCAGTCCGGGCAGAGTGCGTTGTTCGCCAGGGGCGGGGGGTTGGTCGGGGGCCACGTGTTCTCCTGGTCTCAAGGGGTGGGGTTGGGCCCGCTCGCGTACTAGCGGGCCCGTGAGGGGTCAGCGGGTGACGTTGATGTCGCCGCCGGAGGGCACGGGCAGGAAGTCGACCCTGCCGTCCTTGAGGGCCTGGTAGAGGATGTAGCCCTCTGGCCCCAGCACGTCGACGAGGTCTTCGATGGCCTCCAGTTCGGCCTCGACGCGGGCGTTCTCAGCTTCCTGGGCGGTGGTTTTCTCCACGGCCTCCTGGGCCTGGGTGAGAGCAGCGCGCACCTCCTCGGGCGGGGTGGGCTGTTGAAGGGTGAGCTGGGGTTCTCCCGGCTTGCCCTTGTCCTTGTCCGTGGGGTCGTAGGTCGGGGAGATGAAATAGGCGTCTCCGCCCTGCTCAGCGATGTAGGTGGCCAGGAGGGTGCCGACTTCCTTCTCCCACTCGGCCTTGGCGTCGGCCGAGGTGTACAGGTCACGCCAGTTGTAGGACTTGGTGGCGTCGTCGAGGGCGCGGTTGAGGGGCTGGCCGATGTAGTCACGCAGCACGGCCGACCAGCCGGCGTTGCTGTGGGCCTGGTACTTGAGGCCGATTTGCTCATGGAACTGGCGCAGCACGTCGCAGTCGGTGTTGAGCTGGAAGCTCACCAGTCCGGTGACGGTGAGCTCCAGATCGTCAGCGGAGACCACGGTGGCGGTGGCCATGTCCGCGGTGTCGGCGCCGGAGAAGGTGAAAGTGCGCTGGCCCGCGGGATAGGAGTAGGTCTGGTCAGCGGGCCCGTGGTACTCGCGGTGGCCAGGGTCGACACAGGTGTCGAAGGTGGTGGAGGACAGCGGCCCGGCGTTGTAGATCATCCCGGCCTGGTCGGGGCCGGTGCTGATGGAGCAACCGGCGAGCGCCATGGCGGCGACGAGGGTGAGGAGGGCGGCGAGGTAGCGCCGCGGGGTGGTCATCAGGTCAGGCCTTTCAGTTTCGTGGTGCGGTTGGTGTGCTGGCGCAGATGGTCGAGGACGGTCTGCGCGAAGGGGTCGATGTCCGCGTGGTGGACGGCTTCAGCGAGAAGCCGCTGCTGGAGTTGCTGGTGAGCGTTGACCAGGAGGGTGGCGCGGCGCAGCCTGCGGGCGAGTGAGGCGAAGACCCACACGACGCCAGCGGCCAGGAGGCCGAGCAGGGCGAGGAGCACGATGGCCATCACGGGCCGCCTCCGGGGGGCAGGAGCGGGTCCAGGGTGCGTTCGGGGGCGCCCAGGTAGCCGCGCCGGTGCGCGGTGGAGACCAGATGCGGGCGGCCGCTGCATCCCCAGCGGGCGATGAGTCGGCGGATGTGGTCGCGCACGGTGTTGATGGAGATCCCGAGCTCGGCGGCGATCTGTGCGTCCTTGCGGCCGTTGGCGACCAGGGCCAGGATGCGCTTCTCCTGGGTGGTGGCGAACGGGTTCTGGGCCAGCCACAGGCGGGCCTGGTGGTTGGCCTCATCTAGGAGGGCGCGGGCGTGCGCGATGGCCTTCGTGAGCGGCTCGGGCAGTCGCGTTCCGCAGGTCTTGCACCATTCCTGGCAGCGGGGACGGGCGTAGGAGCATCCGGGGCAGCGAGTTGTGGTGGTCATCGGGGCACCGCCCGACCACCACAGCGATGGTTGCCGTGTGTGCTCGTGTGGTGTGTGTGCGTAGTGAGGAGCATGGGCCGATGATAGCCAGAGTGCATGGTTGTCATAGCTATTGGCTATGATGGTGGTTGTCCCTATCAGCTTGGATCAGGCTGACGTCGTGTTGGGGGATGCGACGACGGACAAGAAGGCGGGGCTGGAGACAGCCCCGCCTTCTTAGCGTTGCTGGGGTCCTTCGTTCATGGGGGTGCCGTTGCCGCGTGCGATGCCCAGGCGGTCACAGCAGTGGGCGCAGCGGGGGCACCCCAACCGGGAGAACACCCCGGGCAACTGCCAGCCTCGGTCTTGGCCGCACACGGACCGTCCGGGCGGCCCGGGCCATTCCGTCAGGGCATCGACGACGTCTTCGTCGTCGGGGTTGAACACCTGGCGAGGGACGGCGTGGAGTCGGCGCCACGCGCCGGTGGCCAGCCACCAGTGGTCGTGGTTGGTCGGCACCGGGAAGGAACTCACCAGAGTCTCTTCTGGTGGCAGGCGAGCGCGATGTGTAGTCTCACCGGGTCGCCAGTGGCGTCGAGCACGGCCTCGACCAGCGCATCAGCGAGAGAGCGCTCAGACATCGGCTTCTTCGCAGTCGTGCAGGAAGGCAGCGCACACCAGCTCTCTCAACCCGGTTCCGTCGACAATCTGGTGCACGGGGTGTTCACCCGGGCCCTCACCGCCGAGGTCCGGGTTCGAGCTGTGGTACAGCCAGGCGGAGCCGCCTTCCTTGTCCTTGCGGATCCAGAAGGCGTCCAGGTCCTCCGTGGGCAGACTCACCGCCGTGCGGCCCGCACGGTAGTCGTGGCGAACCAGGTAGCCCTTCTGCACCAGGAGGTCGACCTGGTAGCCGACACCGGAGGCGCTGTGCATACCGACCTCGTCAGCGATCTCGCGCAACGACGGTGGCTTGAGCAGGTCCGCGGCGTAGTCGAGGTAGACCTGGAGGATGGCGGTCTGGCGGCGAGTCAGGGCGGGGCGCCGCGTCATCGCTGGTCCTTGGAGCGCTGGGTGGGGACGAACGGGCCCTCGGCCCAGCCGCCCTGGTAGGTGCCGGTGTGCATGGCGTGCGCGATGCGGCGCAGCTCGACGGTGTGGGGGTTGGACAGGCCGTGGAAGCGGCTGTCGTAGACGATGCGGTACGTCGACCGCACGGCGAGACAGACACCGATGACGGCGGCGGCCACGGCCAGCACGGCCAGACTGGTGAGAATCACGGCGGTGGCACCGAGCAAGAACGTGACGATGGTGTCCTCCTAGAACAGGGTGGTTTGATGCAGGTCCACGCGCGCGTAGTCGCGGGCGCGGTCCAAGACGAGGGTGTGGGCGCAGTCGGGGCAGCCGAACGCGATCAGGGCCAGGTGCGGCGGCGGATCCCCGTCCTGCTGAGGGTGCAGGGTTCCGGTGCTGGAGGCGGCCTCCGTGGTGCTGCCGCAGGCCTCGCACTGGCGCGGGGGCAGGCAGAACACGCGGGTGGTGCGCCACGGTGACCAGGTGACCGGGCGGCCCGCGTACTCGGGCAGGTCCGGCAACCTGACGAGCGCGGTCACCGCAGCCCCAGACGGGTGCGGTCGGCGGCGTCGATGCAGGCGCGGCGGGAGAGTTCCGTCTGCCAGCCCTCCTCGGTGGCACGGCGGGCGATCTCGCGGCGGACCGCTTCCTCGACGGCGGCCTGGGCGGCGGTGTCGCGGCGGGTGCGCAGCTGCTGGGTCTGGTGGGTGAGCCGGACCAGTTCGGTGTTGTCCTTGCCCAGGCGACGGGTGGCCACGACCATCACGGAGTTGGCTCCCAGCAGCACGTCATCGACGTCGGCATAGGGCCGCCGGGTCTGGCGCAGGCCGCTGCTGAGGAGGGTGCGGTCGACGCGCACGTCCACCGGCGCGGGCCCGGGGCCGGCCTGGCGGGCGGCGCGGTTGAGCACGCACCGGGTGTCCTTGACCACGAGGTAGAGCTGCTCGTGCAGGTCGGAGGTCTCTTCGTAGCTGAGCCAGCGGCCCACATCGCGGGAAACCCGCTCGCGGGGGTCGCACATGGTGCGGACGTAGTGCTCGGCGGCGGCTTCCCACTCGTGGCGCTCGGGCCACATCGTGCCGTTCTTCAGCGGGCAGGTCACTGGCCTTGCCCCCTCGCCGTCTGGGCGGCGTCGCGGTAGGCGTGCCGCATCGCCGCGGCCACCAGCGCTTCCGGGGAGGTGCCGTCTTCGGGGAACAGGTATTCGGGGTAGGCGTCCGCCTTGGCCTCCAGGCGTTCGGCGATCTGCTCGTCCGCGGGCGGGAGCGGGTGTACCTCGGTGGCCGTGACGCCAAGCAGGTCCGTCATGGGGACCTCCAACGCGGTTGCGAGCAGGTACAGGTGCTCAACGATCACCAGGTTTGTGCCGCTCTCGATCTTGGAGATCTGGCTCTGGTGCATCCGCGTGTTCAGGCGGCACACGCGCTGGGCGAGTTCGCTCTGCGACCAGCCGCGTTGCAGACGGTCCTGCTTGACACGTTCGCCGACGGCGGCGGACAGGCCGCTGGCGGGGCCGAGAGTTTCTGTCATCGGTCGGAGTTTCTTCTCGGTGGACGGTTGGCGTTGGGGGGCTTCAGCATTTCCAAGGGACGGTGGCGAGGGTGTGGTCCCAGTCCAGGACCTGTTTGTCGTAGCCGTTCGGGGCGTCCTGGGTGGCGGGGTCGAAGGTGTGCGCGGCGGTCACGGCGCGGCGGAAGGTGTGCCAGTCCCTGCCGAAGTAGCACCAGGCCCCTTCGAGGCTGTGCGGGGTGCTGGTGAAGCCGATGGTGAGCCGCCAGTTGAAGAGGGCCTCCATGAGTTCCAGACGCACGGTCCCGGTGTCGCGGACCAGCCACAGGCGCTGGTACCCGGTGGAGGTGACACGCAAGGTGTCGCCGTCGGGCCCGGGGACGGCCAGCTCCGAGCGTGTGTAGCGGTACTCGTAGTCGAGCAGGTGCGCGTTCACGGGTTCGTCCTGATGCGCAGGAAGTCGCCGCCAACGAGGCGGAAGTGCACGGCCAGGCACACGGCGTGGACCGCGTTGGTGGCGTGCAGGGCCTGTGTGGCCCGGGCCAGGCGGCGGCCGACGGTGCGCTCGGCGATCTTGAGCTGCTCGGCGATCTCCTCGTAGGTGCGGCCCTGGGCGAGCAGGGTCAGCACCTCGCGCTGGTCCGCGGGCAGCCTCGGTGGTTTGTGCATGGGTGGTCCCTTGGGGTCAGGTACGGATGGGCCAGGCGGGGTCGAAGTCGCGGCCCTCGGCCTTGCCGATGCGGGTGAAGTAGGCCTGCATGTCGGTCTGCTGCTCGGCAAACCAGGTGATCTGGGCGTCGTGGAGCTGGTCGGGGGTCATGGCGGCCAGGCGCGGGGCGGCGGCCAGCATCTTGTAGAAGACGCGGGCGGCGGCGAGGGAGTCGGCCTGGGAGCCGTGGGCATCGTCGCCGAGCGGCACCTGGTAGATGTCGGCGACCGCGGTGAGCTTGCGGCATCCCTTCCCGGACCGGCGCGGGGTGATGACCTTGTCCAGGACGAAGGGGTCAGCGACCGGGCGGATCTCGGTCAGCTGGTGGGCCAGGTCGGCGTGACCGTGGCGCAGGCACTCGGCGCGCAGCAGCGTGAGGTCGTAGGCGGCGTTGAACGCTACTGGGACCTTGCCTTCCCTGGCCCACTCGATCAGGTCACCGGCGATTTCGCGGATGCCGGAGGCGGCCTGCTGGCCGCGCTCGCGCACGTGCTCGTTGGTGATCCCGTGGATGTCGATGGCCTCCTGGGGGATCTCCACCCCGGGGTTGAGCAGCCACCCGGCGTGGATGGGGCGGCCCAGGCTCATGGACAGGTTCCACCGGGACCAGGACACGATGCGTGCGGTGCGCGGGTCGGGGCCGGTGGTCTCGGCGTCGAACGCGATCAGGTCCACGCCCATCCAGGGGCTGGTGGTGTGCTCAGCGGCGGGGGTGGGGGTGCTCATCTGCTACTCCAGGTCGAAGAGGGGGTCTATGCCCGTGGGGGCCGGGCGCCGACGGGGTACGGCGTGGCCAGGAATTTCCCCCTCATTGTCACCTTCGGTAGTGACAATGTGACCCTTTTTGGTGCACGGGCAGCGGCAGACCCACACACACTCCTGTTCGTGGGGGCGAGCGATCACCGGGGCGATGGGGTGGCCGCGGTGGTTGTGGAGGCGGTCGAGGTTGTCGTCGACGCTCGGTCGGCCTTGCTGGCGGTGCACACACAGGTCGCACCGGCTCGCCCAGCAGTTCCAGCAGGTGCCGCGTTCGCATATGGACCAGCGCCAGTACCCGAAGGGGTAGCCCTGCTCGAAGGCCCGCATCCACGTCGGCCAGGCGTGGGCGCGCACCCACTCCCCCGCGGCCTCGGACATAGGCGAGGGGTTGGGGGTGGGATCGACCAGGCCCAGCAGGAGGGCGCGGTGCAGACCCAGTTGAGGGATGGACCGGACCCGGTCCATCTCGGTCTCGGTGAGGACGCGCTGCGGCCGCCGGGGGGTCACCGCTGCTCCGGCTGGGTGTAGGGGATGTAGCCCGAGAGCCACTCCTTGCCGTGGCGGGTGAGTGGCTGGGCGCGGAACTCCGTGGCCTTGATGACCCGCGGGTACTTGCCGTTCAGGTGTGTGTGGCTGGGGTGGTAGTCCACGACGTGCACCTGGTTGCCGTCGATCTTCTCGACGCGGACGGGGACGAGGTTGTTCTTGGCCTTCTTCCAGATGCTGTCGACGGTGATGTGCGAGGTGTCCACTGTGGGTCCTTTCCGGGGTTACCAGCGGTTGGGGTCTCGGTGAGTGAGCGGGCCGCTCTGGGAGATGCGGTGCCGCCACTCGGCGGGCGGGATCTCCTCCCAGACGGCGAGGTCCAGCGCGGCGCGGGCCTGGGCGGGCAGGCCGTTGGGCCAGCGCACGTACAGGCGAGCGCCCAGCAGCCCGGTGGTGGGGCGTTCGATGGACCAGGAGACTCGGCCCGGGGTGAGGGCGGGGTTCAGGCCGGTGAGCATGATGACGTCGGGCATGCCGCCGGGCCAGGGCCGGTCGCCGGGCCGGTCGCCGGTGACGCCGCTGGGGATCGCGCGCAGGTCCGCAGCGGCGGTCAGGCCGGTGGTGGTGCGCCGGTCCGGGACGAGGGTGCCCTTGCTGTGGGTCCACCCGGGCGGCACGAACTCGGGACGCGGGGCTCGGAAGCCTTTGATGGCGCCTTTCTCGTCCAGGCGCAGGCGCACGCGGCCGGGCAGGCCGAGGTGTTCGCGCCACTGGGCCAGCCGCAGCGCGCGGGTGCGGCGGTCGGCGGCGAGAGCGGCCATGTGCCGGTGGGTGATCTGTGCGTTCCGGGCGAGGTAGACGGCCACCATCTCGTTTCCTCCTTTCGTGGTGGGTTCGGGTCGGGGTGGGTCAGGAGAAGAAGCTCAGGACGGTGTCGACGGCGTCCCCGAGCAGGGAGCCCCGGTCCTTGCCCTTGTCCTTGTCCTTGGGATCGTGGTCGTGCTCGGTCGCCGGGGCGGTGAGCTGCTGGGCGTGGTCGCGCACCGGGCCGTCGGGCCGCAGGAGCGTGGGCACCATGGCCGCGGCCTCGTCCGGGTCGGTGCCGCGGCGGTGGGCGTCCAGGAGGTAGGCGATCGCGGTGAAGGTGTGCCCTTCCTGGACGATGCGCAGGTAGTGCTCGTCGAGGCGGCCTTTCTCGCGCATCTCCTCGGCGGCGTCCAGCGAACGCACGGCGGTGCTGGCGTAGCGGGTGATGGCGTCGTCGACCCCATCAACGGGATCCCAGGTCTTCGTCATGATGTCCTTCCGAGGTGTTCAGAGAGCGAGGTTGTAGACGGGTTAGTCGTCGTCTGCGTCCTTGTGGGCGTCCCAGCCCGGGTCGTGGGCCTCGTAGAACTCGTCGTCGCCGACGCCCAGGCGCAGAAGCTCCAGGGCCTGAGCGCGGTTCCGCTCACGCTGCTTGCGCTGACCCTCCACAGAGCGCACCGGCCAGCGCGCGATGCGGTGGCCGGTCTGTTCCCGGTGGTTGATCCCAGCGGCCTCGTTCTTGAGGTAGGGGTTGCAGCCGACGACGGTGCATCGCTGCCGCTGGGAGGTGCGCTTCACGGTGGTG
>NZ_CBDRFA010000120.1:0-18161 GCF_965343085.1 Nocardiopsis synnemataformans
GTGGGTGGGACGAGCGGCGTGGGGCCCCGGCTTCCCGGGCGCCGCCACGGCAGGCGGCTTCCCGGAGGATAGCCGGGCGGCTCCTCGCACGGTCCGTCCGGGTCCGCGGTGCCCGGGGCCGCCCTCCGGACGCCGCCGCGTGCCCGTCGGGAAGCCGGTCGGCGACCCTCCACCGCCACGGGCCGTCCCGGCTGGAGAGCCGGTCGTCCCCGAGGATCAGGCCGGGACGTCCTCCGTCCCGGGCGCCTGGTCGCTCCGCTTCTCCCCCTCCGGTTCCTCGGGCCCGGCCGTGGCGGCCGGGACGTACCCGAGCCTGCCTTTGGTCGCCACGATGAGCACACAGGCCGCCGTGCCGAAGGCGAGGAGGATGACGTTGGTGCTGTCCGCGTGCGTGGCCTCGATCGAGGGGAACATGGTGCCCATCACGATCGACATGAAGTTGTTGACGCTGGCGTGCAGCAGGATCGCGACCGGCAGGCTCTCACCGGTGCGGTTGAACACCCAGGTCATCACCACGCTGATGGCGATGCACGAGAACGTGAAGTTGATGGGGTCGGCCCACGTCCCGTTCGGGTAGCCGCCCCACGCCGTGAGGAACAGCGGCAGGTGCCAGATGCCCCAGATCACGCCGAGGATGAGCGTGCCGCGCAGCGGTCCGAAGTACGGCTGCATCCGGGGCAGGGCGAAGTCGCGCCAGCCCGGCTCCTCGGCGATACCGGTCGTCACGAACTGTAGGACGAGGCCGGGCAGGTAGCCCAGGAGCACGATGAGCGTCGGCATCCTTATGTCCCCGCCGGAGAACGGGATGGCACAGACGATGAGCGCCACCGGAACGCCCAGCACGGCCAGCGTGTACCAGCGCCAGCTGACCCGCCACTTCAGCAGGCGTCCCGCCCAGCGGCGGACCCCCTCGCGGCCGTCGGCCACGGCGGTGACGAGGAAGGCCGAGAAGATCGGGCCGAGGTAGGCGCCTGGCAGCATCAGGAGCAGCTGGGACGCCACGAGGGAGAACCCGAAGTCCAACAGGCCGAGCCCGTTGTCGGAGAGTATGTAGGGAATCCAGGCGATCCAGCTCAGGGCGATGGCCAGGGTGAAGAAGCTCGCCAGCGGCCGGCGTTTGATGAGGCGGCGCCATGCGGCCTCTCGCCGGGGGGCCACGGGTTCGGTCATGGGGGTGTCCTTCGGTTCAGGATTCGGAAAACACGTCAGCGGGCCTGCGGGTGTCGGACCGGGTCCTCCCACCGCCCGCTCACATGGGCTTGGTGAGTGCCTCGGCCGGAGGCGTGCGCAGCGCGATGCGCGCCGGAACGACCATGGCGAGCAGGGCGATCAGAAGCGTCACCGCCACGAGTCCCAGACCGGCGAGCGGCGGGACGTAGGGCACCGGCGTTCCGGCGAAGGCCATGCTGAACGGCACGAGCGCGATCAGGACGCCGACACCGCCCACGACGAGGGCGAGGCCGCCGATGAACAGCGCCTCCCACCGCAGCATGCCGAGCAGCTGCCGCCGTGTGGTGCCGACCATCCGCAGCAGCGCGAACTCGCGGGTGCGTTCGCCGGTGGCCATGACCAGCGTGTTGACCACGGAGACCGCGACGTAGGCGGCGATCACCCCGAGCAGCGCGTAGTTGACCCATGCGTCGAGGTCCCGGGCCTGCTGTTGACCCGCGAGGACGCCCTCCCGGTCGGTGGCGCCCACCCACGGTGAGGCCGCGGCCAGCTCCTTCACCGACGCGGTGTCGGCTCCGCTGACGAACACCTGGTCGGCCAACCGCTCCGTCGTGTGCGCGAGGGCCAGGTCGAACGGCAGGGTCACGTCGCCGAAGCCGAGCCCGCGGCCGTAGGTGGCCACCACCCGCAGCCGCACCTTGGCGCCGTCGCCCATCCACAGGTCCACCTCGTCGCCCACGGCCACGCCGCCGGACTCCGCGGTGAGCTCGCTCAGCGCGACCGTCTCCCCGTGCAGGTCGTCCAGGGATCCGGTCCGCACGTCGAGGTCGAGGTTGCGCTCGACGCCCTCGACGGTGACGCCCTGCGCGGAGGCGGGCATCAGCATGACCGGGGTCTCCGGCGCGCCGCCGGACATGCCCTCACCCGGCATCGACATCGACTCCTCGGTCATGACCTGGGTGTGGACGACCTCGGTCACCGCCGGGTCGCCGGGCAGGGCGCGCGCCTGCTCGGCGAGCGTGTCGGGAAGGCCCGCGGCACCCGACGGGGCCAGGACGTGCTCGGCGAGCGTGCCGGCGCGCGCCTGGTCGTCCGCGGCGTGCGACTGCGTGGTCTCCACGAAGACCGAGGTGCCCGTGAACGCGACCATCAGCATCAGCGGCGCGACCGCGCTGGCGCGGCGCCGGGTGCTCGTCCGTGTGGCGGCGGCGGCCAGGTAGCCGGAGACCGGGGCCATCCGGGCCGGAATCCAGCCGACCAGTCGGTAGGCGCCCCGCACGATCAGGGGACCGAACAGCGCCGCCGCGACGATCAGGATCAGGGAGGAGGCCGCGGGCGCGGCAGCGGCGGCCTGCCCGCCCATCTGGCTCAGCATCACCAGGGGGACCAGGCCGAAGGCGGCCACGAGAACTCCGGCGACGGTGCGCCCTCGTCCGAGCTCCCGGCGTTCCACCGCCGCCTCGCCCAGTGCCTCGACGGGCCGGATCCGGGTCGCCCGGCGCGCGGCCGTCCAGCTCGCGAGCCACGCGACGCCCATCCCGAGGAGCACGGCGACGACCATCGGGATCGGGCCCACGGTCAGGGAGAACTCGGGCGGGATGAAGCCGCGCGCGGCGAGTTCACCGCGCAGCCAGTACGCGAGGGCGACTCCGGGGGCGACGCCGAGCACACCGGCGGCGGCCGCGACCAACTGGATCTCCCCGAGGAGCATGACGCGTACCTGCCTCGGGGTGGCACCGACCGCGCGCAGCAGCGCCAGTTCCCGGTGCCGTTGCTGGATCAGGAGCCCGAACGTGCTCGCCACCACGAAGATCGCGATCAGCTGGGCCGTGCCGCCGGCGCTGCCGGACAGGGCGAGGAGCATGTCCCGCGCCTGCGCGTCCTCCGGGAACTCCGCGATCGCGCGGTCGTCACCCGCGTACGCCTTCAGGGTGTTCGCGGGCAGTACCTCGGCGACCCGGTCGCGCAGCTCCCCGGGGTCACCGTCGCCGTGCACGCCGAGCGCGAGGCCCGGGTCCACCCACTCGACGCGCGTCACTCCCCGGACGTCGCGGACCTCGTCCGCGACGGCGTCGGAGACCCGTGCGCGCTCGGTCAGCGCGAAGGAGTCCCCAGCGTCGCCGCCGGAGGGCCGCACCGAGTCGGCACCGGACACGACGACCGGTGCCGCCGCGTACCGGTCGGGTTCCCCGTCGCCGCGGATACCGGTCTCCATCAGGATTCCGCACGCGGTCGTCAGGGCGGCCGCGAGCAGCAGCACGATGAACGACGCCACGAAACCGACGACGCGGCCGCGCAGCGTTGCCAGAGCCAGTCTCAGCATCAGCGCTCCTCCGCGGACACCACACGCTGTGTGATCGTGTCGACGGTCGGCGCCGAGAGGGAGTCCACGATCCGCCCGTCGGCCAGGATGAGCACGACGTCCGCGTAGGACGCGGCCACCGGGTCGTGGGTGACCATGATGACCGTCTGGTGCGTCTGGTCCACCACGCGCCGCAGCAGCGTCAGCACGTCGGCCGCCGTGCGGCTGTCGAGCGCCCCGGTCGGCTCGTCGGCGAACACCACCTCGGGCCGGGTCACCAGCGCCCGCGCGATCGCCACGCGCTGCTGTTGACCGCCGGACAACTGGGCGGGACGGTGGTTGGTCCGGTTGCTCAGGCCCACGCGTTCGATCACCTCGCGCAGCCAGTCGGGGTCCGCCTGCTTGCCCGCGAGCCGCAACGGCAGCGTGATGTTGCCCAGCACGTCGAGGGAGGGCAGCAGGTTGAACGCCTGGAACACGAACCCCGCCCGCTCGCGGCGCAGCTCGGTGAGCCGGTGCTCGGTCAGCCCGGAAAGCTCCGTCTCACCGAGGTACACCGTGCCGGACGTGGGCGTGTCGAGCCCGGCGGCGCAGTGCAGGAAGGTGCTCTTGCCCGACCCGGAGGGGCCCATGAGCGCGGTGAACCCCCCGCGAGGCAGGTCGATCGACATCTCGCGCAGGGCGTGCACCGCGCCCGCCCCCTCGCCGTAGACCTTGGTCACCCCGGCGAGGCGCACCGCCCACGCGGGCCGCGCCTCCCGGTCGGCTGCGGGTGGGGCGGCGGTGCCGTGGCCCGGCCCCGGGACACCGGCGTCCGGCGTGTGCCCAGCGTTCAACCCGATACTCCGTTCTCTCCCCTGTGGCCGTCCGCCGTGCGCGGACGGCGTCGCGTACGGCGAACCGCCGCGTCGTCACCACGAGGGTTTCCGGTCGGGCGGTCCGGCGACCAGTGCCGCACGAACCGATCGGCCGTGCATGATGCACGAAAGGGACGAAACGTCCAACAGTGGGCATTGTCGGAACAGAGCGTTAAAGTGATCCCCCGTGGCGATCCTCATCATCACGCTCGTGGGTCTGACCGCCCCCTCCTTCTTCAACCAGCCCTCCGCGGCGACGCTCGCGATGCTCGCGCTCCAGCTCGTGCACTGCCTGCCATGGACGAAGCGGCTGCGCGGATGGTGGACGCTCGCGGCCCAGGCGGCACTGTTTCCGTGGAGCGGCGGCACGGAGGGATTCCTGGCCGCCTCCGTGCTGCTGATCGTCCCGGGGCGCGCACGATGGTTCGTGTTCGGCGCCGTCGCCGTCGCGGCCGGCCTGCTCTCGGACGCCGGCTTCTACGCCGACGTGAGCGCCGCGGGGAACACACTGATCCTGGGGCTGGTCGTCTTCGGCCTGACCCGGCTCAGCGATCTGCGCGGCGAGCTGCACGCGGCCCGCCGGGAACTGGCCGCGCAGTCCGTGGCCGACGAGCGCGAACGGATCTCCCGGGACCTGGACACCATCCTCGGCTCGGCGCTGTCGGCCGTCATCGGCCTGGCCGACAGGAGGCGCCCCGCCGAGATCCTGGCGGTGACCCGAGAAGCCGCCGCGCGTGTCCGGCAGGCACCCGACACCCGGCCGAACCCGGTGCCGCGGGCCGACATGACGCCTCGGCTCGCGCTGCCCATCGTGCTCAGCGGGCTGGCCATCTACGTGGTCGGCAGCCTGGTCTTCACCCTCGCGGACCCGGAACCGGGCACCGTGGTCGGCTGCGCCATCGTGCTGTCCGTCGTGGGCCTCCAGATCCACCACCTGCTTCCCCGGCGTCCCGGGGCCCGGCCCCGGCACCCCGTCTGGACGCTCCTCCTCCAGACGGTGCTGGCCCTCGTGCCCATCGTCCACTCCGAGGTCGAGCTCGTCCACAGCCTGGTCAGCCTCGCGGCGGCGTCGGCCCTGATCGCGGTACCCGACCGCAGGGTCGCCTGGACCCTGTTCGCCGCCATCGTCCTGGGCGAGCTGCTGGTCGTCCTGGTCGTGAAGTCCCCTCCGGCCATCGTGCTCCTGGTGTCCGCGGTCGCCACCGTGTCCGTCGCGATGATGTTCTACGGCCTGGCGCTGCTCACCCACCTCGTCTCCCAGGTGCACGAGGCCCGACAGGCGCTCGCGGCGATCGCCGTGGCCAAGGAGCGCCGCCGTGTCGCGGCCGACGTCCACGACCTGCTCGGCTACGGCCTGTCCGCCATCACCGTCAAGGCCGAACTCGCCGCCCGCGCTCCGGAGCGCGCGGACACCGAGTTCCGCGACATCGCGCGGATGGCCCGCAGGACCCTCGCCGACCTGCGCACCATCCCCTACGACGACCCCGAGGTCTCGCTGCACGTGGAGGGCGCGTCAGCCCGCGAGGTCCTCACCGCCGCGGGCGTCGACGTGCGGCTCGACATCGACACCGGGCTGCTCGACGACCAGGCCGACACGCTGCTCGCCACCGTGCTCCGCGAGGCCGTCACCAACGTCCTCCGGCACAGCCGGGCGCGCCACGTCACCATCGAGGCGGCCGCCGTCGACGACCACGTCCGCCTGCGCGTGGCCAACGACGGAGCCCTCCCCGTCACGACCGGCGCACACGACGTCACACGGACCGACCGGCGCGGAGGCAACGGCGTCATCAACCTCACCGCGCGGGTGGCCGTGGCGGGCGGAGAGCTCACCGCCGGACCCACCGCCGACGGCGGCTACGAGCTCGTCGTGACCCATCCGGTGCCCCGCGGGGCGCGCTCCGGCGACCCGGAGCCAGAGCCGGTGCGGGCGCCGACGAAGGCGCAGGCGTGAGCCCGCGCCGTCACAGCCACCCAGCCTCGGTCGCGATGCGCACGGCGTCCAGGCGGTTGCGCGCGTCGAGCTTGGTGACGATCGCCCCGAGGTAGTTGCGCACCGTGCCCTTGGCCAGGTGGAGCCGGGAGGCGATCTCACCCGTTTCGTCACCCTCACCGGCCAGGCGCAGCACTTCCGCCTCCCGGGGCGTCAGCGGGTTCTCGCGGGCCTCGATGGTGGCCATGGCCAGGTTCGGGTCGAGCACCCGTTCACCGGCCGCCACCCGGCGGATCGCCCCGGCCAGTTCGGCGGGCGGCGCGTCCTTGAGCATGAAGCCCAGGGCCTTGGCCGCCAGCGCCCTGCGCAGTACCTCCGGACGCCCGATCTGGGTGAGGATCAGCGTGCGGCACTCGGGCAGCCGCTCCAGGATCCCCGCCGCCGCCTCCAGGCCGTCGATGCCCGGCATCTGGACGTCGAGGACGGCGACGTCGGGACGGTGTTCGAGGGCGGCGGGCACGACGGCGTCCCCCGAGGACACGTCCGCGACCACCTCGATGTCCGGTTCCATGTCGAGCAGGGCCACCAGCGCGCCCCGGATCAGGTGCATGTCCTCGGCCAGCAAAACCCTGATCACGCACTGCTCCCTCACCTCGGCCCGGATCACGACATGGTATTTGCTGCGGGACGAGGTCCTGACGTCCCCGAGACCCCGCGGACCCGGCACCCCACGACCCCCGCGAGGGCCGGTCCGGCTACTCCCCTCCGCGGCCCCGCGCGGCGCAACCGGGGGGCGCGGCTCGTTCCGGTGGCTCCTCGTACACCCTTGCCGCGGGTGTGCTCGGTGATTACCTTAGTGAGTGAGTACTTACTAACGGAGGTGCCATGTCCATCACACCCGCCACCGGCCGCCCCCGGGTCAATGACGCCGTGGTGGCAGGAGCCGTGCTCGTCATCGAGCTCCTCGCCACCTACGGCTCCGTGAACGGCGATCCGCTGGATCCCGTCGCCGGTTGGAACACCACTCAGCCCACGGACCCGTGGGCCTTCGTGATCGTGGTCGTGGGATGTGCCGCCCTCTACTGGCGCCGGGCGTCCCCGCTCATCACCTTGTCGGTCGCGACCGGCGCCTACTCGGTCTTCCTGCTCCGTGACCACGAGCCGGGGATGTTCCTGGCGCCCATGGTGGCTCTCCACACCATGGCCTCCCTGGGCTACGCGCGCTTCCACACCGCGCTGGCCGGGATCGTCTGCATGTCGGCGTCACTGTGGTGGGTGCACGTCCGCACCGCTGACATCACCGATCCCGGTGTGGGCCTGTTGGCGTGGGTCGCCTTCGGTACCGTCATACTGGTGTTCTTCGCGGGTTCGTACGTCGTCGGAGAGCTGGTGCGTTGCCGCCGGCTGTTGCTCACGCGCCGCGACGGGCGCACGGCACCGGAACCGGAACCGACACGCTAGGAGACAGGTGGAGGAGAGGCCCAGGACACGGCGTCGGGCGAGTGCGGAGGAGACACGTGAGCACCTCCTGGACAGCGCGGCCGACGTCCTACGCCGTTTCGGCATGGCGCATGCCACCACCAAGGAGATAGCCCGCGCGGCGGGTTACTCCGAGGCGACCCTCTACAAGCACTTCGAGGACAAGTCCGATCTGCTGCTGTCGGTCATGCGTCACCGGTTCCCGCCCTTCGTCGAAGTGCTCGCCGAGCTGCCCGACCGGGTGGGCCGGGGCAGCGTGCGAGACACCCTGACCGAGCTGATGGCCAAGGCGGTCGACTTCTTCCGGTACGGGGCGCCGATGCTGGGTTCCCTGTTCGCTGACCCCGAGCTGCTCCGGCGCCACCAGGAGGGGATGCGCCAGCGCGGCGCCGGTCCGCTGAACGTCAACCGAGGTCTGGCCGACTACCTGAGGGCAGAACGGGACCTGGGCCGCGTGCGACCGGACACCGATACCGACGCCGTCGCGTCCCTGCTGGTCGGAGCGTGTTTTCAGCGCGGGTTCTTCGAGGCCTTCTCCTCCGGGAGCGAGGACTTCCCACCGATCGACCGGTTCACCGCCGACCTGGTGGCGGCCGTCATCTCCGACTGAGTGCGGGCGGTGCGCCTGCCGGTCTCACGGCACCCCGGCGAGAGACCGATCTCGCCGTTCGCCGGGGCGTCCCAATGCCGCCTGCCCGCACCGTGTCGGTAAACGGCGTTTAAATCGGTCTCGGGAGAGAACGACACAGAGGAGATCGGTGTCGCCGCGTCAGTGCGGGTAGCGGCCGACGCCGGCAGACGGAACACGCAGCACACGGGATGAGGGGGATGCTCGCCATGACGAGCGCGTTTCGCATTGGTTCGGTCCGAGCCGCGGCCCTGGGTGCGGTGTCGCTGCCCGCCCTCCTGCTCGCGTCCGCACCCGCGGTCGCCGAGGACGCCGGCTCCGGTGTGGGCACCATGAGCGTCCGCGACTGCACGGCGGCGGACTTCGAGGTGACCGAGACGGCGCGCGAGGGCGCGGCCGGTACCGTCCACATCGAGTTCGAGCTGGTCAAGCAGGAGCCGCTCAACCCCCAGGACGACGTGGCGTGCACCATGTACCCCTCCGTCGAGAACATGTACTGGGGCGACTCCGAGGGCAACCGCATCGGGGCGGACGCGGAGACCGGGGGCCAGGGCGGCGACGTCTTCGCGCTGTACCCGGGTGACGCGGCCACGGTGACCGTGTCCCGCCCCAACCCGGAGGTCCACGACCCCGAGGAGTGCGGTCCCACGGAGGTGGCCGGGGCCCACCTGTTCCTCCAGAACGACGAGGGCGCCGCCTACGTGCCCACGGACGGAAACGACCGCGTCTGCGCCAACCCGGACATGGGCGCGTCGACGGTCTCCGAGATCACCCCGGCCTGACCCGGTCCGGCCTGACCCGGTCCGGCGCGGCCCGGTCCTCCGGGGCCGGGCCGCACAGAAGAAACCGCCGGGCCTGAGGTGTACTTCCTGCGCCATGCGGGAGAGTCTGCGCAGTCCACCGCGGTCCCGCCTCCCGCCTCCGCTGACCGGCGTCAGACGGTCTGCGCGGGCCACCCCGGAGGACTCTCCCTCGGCCGCGACGCCCGTCTCGCACGAAACCCACAGAACCTTGCGGGTGGGACAAGGGTGGGGATTTCGTGCGGACGGCCTGGGGCCCGAACAGGCGCACTCCCCGCCCGGGAGTCTCCCGCCCTTGACCCCGATGGTGGAACGCGGGCTGCCCCGCACCGGGTCTTCCACCGGGGGAGCGGCCGGTGATCGTGTGCCCGGCCGACGCGGTCGACGACGTGCTCGCGGCCGCAGGCCCCGACCGCAGCGTCGACGTGCTGCCCTTCGCCCCCGGCGCGGTCGACGAGCGGAGCGCCATCGCCGCCGTGATCGAGCGGGAGACAGCCGACCTACTCGGGATGGAGGGGATCGACGCGCGCGCCGACCTGTTCGACATTGGGCTCGACTCCCTGAAACTGATCCAGTTCACCAGCGCCCTGGAGCGGCACGGCAAGGAGATCCTCACCGCGCCGGAGCGCCTGGGAACCAAAACGTCAACTTCTCGAACCTCGTCACGGGTCCGCTGACGGCGCTCAAGTACGGGAGGGTCTTCCAGACGACCAAGGAGGCACGGGGGACGGGGTTCCGGCCTTCGTGCATGCTCAACTTCGCCGGCAGCGCCGAGGCCGAGTACGACGCCATCTGGGACATGACCCTCGAACTGCTCACAGAGAACCAGGAAACGCTCGACTACGCCGACTGCTACTGCGTGTCCAAGGTCAGCGGGACCCGGCAGGACATCGTGATCCTGTCCACGTGGGTCAAGGACTCCGCCGAGGCGGTCGCCATCCTCGACGAGGAGGTCGAGTACCTGGCGCGGCAGGCAGCGGTCGGCACCGAAGAAACGGGTTTGAACGTCAACTCGGAAAATCTCCGGTAACCCTTATGGACAGCATTCCGATGGTGTGTTTCCCGCACGCAGGCGCCGGCAGACTTTCCTACAGCCGGTGGCAGCGCGACTTCAGCAGCATTGTGAACCTGCAAGTCGTTCAGCACCCACTACGTGAGCATCGGCTGCACACCCCGATGCCCACATCGATCGGTGAACTCGCAGAGGACATCTTCGCGGAGCTCGAAGAAGTGTTTCGCGGTCCGTATGCGATCTGGGGCCACAGCATGGGTAGCGTGATCGGCTATGAGGTGGCCAAGCTCTGTCAGGAGCGGTTGGGAAATCCGCCGCTGACCTTCTTCAGTTCTGGCTCCGCGGCACCGTGCCGTACCCGATTCACCAGGGTGGGGGACCTGGACACGGACGAGGGCTTCCGGGATGTCCTGATGCATTACGGCGGAGTGCCGGAGGAGTATCTGCAAGACGCGGACTATATGAGGTACTTCGCGCCCGTTATCAAGGCGGACCTGCGCCTTCTGGGGTCCTACCGGGACGTTATGTGCGTGCCGCTACAGTCCCCCGTCGTGCTGATGCTGGGGCGTGACGACACGGTGACCGCCGATCGGTCATGGGCTCCCCGCCAGCCCGCCGTCGCTGCGGCCGACGATCAGGGCATCGTCCATGCGGACTGCACCATGTTCGAGTTCCGACGGAACTGACATGCGAGTGAGGCGTTTGCCGAGGAGACCACCCGACTGCTGCGTCGGTGCCGGGGGTTTTGACGCACCGCGGCGCGCGGCCGTGCTCGTCGTCCGGGGAACCTGCCCCGAACGTGGGCCTACTCGGGAGCGTCTTCCTCCCCCGAGTTGTCGTTGATCAGTCGCCGTACCTGCTCGACGGTAGGCAGAAGGGAGGTGTGGCCAGGCCGGTCTACGGCACCAGCCGAGTCGCGAAGCAGCCGTCGCATGCCCACGCGCAACAGGGAACCGTCTATCGAAGCGACACCGCTGAGCGCGAGGACGGACACACCCTGCTCAAGCGCGGCCATGAGTTGGGCGATCTCGTCGGCCGCGAGCTCTTCTTCTGGCGCTCGGTGGGCGACCACCACGCGCTTGTAGGCATCGAGCAGCGTCTGGATTCGAGTGCGTAGCGCCGGGACGAGTGCGTCGTCCCGGGCGGCGGTGGTGATGAATTCCAGCGTCGCAAGTTCGAACCCGCGAACCAGCTTCTCGGCTTGGCTCTGATTGCCAGCGATCTGTATGGGGAGGGATTCCTCGGCGCTTTTGTCGGTAGTCAGAGGGTCCCAGTGCTCATCGCGCAGCGTGCTCAGATTGTAGTCCAGCACAGCGAGAAACAGTTCAGACTTTCCACCGAAGTTTGAGTAGACCGCTCCCTTGGAGAAACCGGCTGTGTCGGCGATTTCCTCTAACGACGCGCCGTGGTAACCGTCACGACTAAAGGTCATCAGCCCCGCTTCGATCAGAGCGCTACGGGTTTCCTGCTTCTGCTCGGCTCGAGTCCGTCGCTTCCGCCGTGCGGGCATCAGCCGATGTTGATCCATGGTCGCATTGTAGCCCTTGGCGCAATGCCACCCGGCGTAGGCGGGGCAAAGCGCCTGGCGCCGGCAGGCATCCCGAGCACGCCGACGCTTGGGTCGGCACGTACTGGTCTCGGTCTTTTGAGTAGGCGGTTGACGCCTGTTCTGGGCACCTGGCCGGCCCGGAACCACCGCCGGAGAGGGTCGGCGGGCGACTCAAGAGTGTGTCGCGCGTCTTCGGGCGGCCGCGCAAGAGCCCCACCGCGCTCAGTGGCACCGACTCTTGACGAACCTTCAGTACTGTCCTACTCTCGACATCTAGATACTCACGGTATTTCAAGTCCGATGGTTTGTAAGACGCGAAAAAGCTACGGAGATCACGTTGAGTGACGCGATACTTGAGCTTGAGGGCTTGACACGGCGGTTCGGTTCGGTTCGGGCGAACGAAGCGGTCAACCTACGGGTCAGACCCGGCGAGGTGGTCGGGTTGCTCGGACACAACGGCGCTGGTAAGACCACGCTGGTCTCTCAAGTCGTAGGGTTGCTCCGGCCCGACAGCGGGTCCATTCGGGTGGTGGGGGTCGACGCTGTCGCCCACCCCGCTACGGTGCGTCGCTGCGTGGCACTGCAGGCCCAGGCGCAGGCACCTTTGGACGGGCTGACGCCAAGAGAGGCGATCGAGATTGCTGGGCGGTTGCGCGGTATGTCCCGTACAGCCGCCCGGGACGCCGTCGAACTCATGGCCGATGAGCTGGACCTACGAGAGTGGATCAACCGGCGGGCCACACCGGATGGTGGAGGGATCTCCGGCGGAGTGCGTCGCTTGACGGCGTTCGCCATGGCCGCGGTCGCCCCCGTGCCGCTGATCATCCTCGACGAGCCGACCAACGATGTGGACGCGGCCCGTCGCAGGCGGCTGTGGAATATGGTCCGTCGGCTCGGCGACGAGGGCGCCGGGGTCCTATTGGTCACCCATAACGTCGCCGAGGCCGAGCATGTGATGGATGAGCTGGCGGTGCTTGACCGCGGCCGGGTGGCCGCTGCCGGGTCACCGAGCCAGTTGCGCGGCGCCGAGGGAGAGGAGCTGCGTCTCGAGCTCTCCCTGCCTCTGGACGGGGAGGATCCGTCCGAGCGCTTCGATGAGCTGCCCGTCCGGTTCGCCCGCCGTGCCCGAAGTGGACGCCGGGTGCTGTTGACCCTTGCCGCGTCTGACGCAGCGAACGCGGTCGCTTGGGCGACCGCGCTTCGCACCGCCGACCGAATCGAAGGCTACACGCTCTCGCCCATCACACTCGAGGACGCCTATCTCGCGGTGACGGCTGATGCCGATGCGGAGCTGAGCCACGAGGAGCCCGCTCATGCCTGAACCGACATCGACCGCGCGTACACACCGCGAGAACCAGGTCCTCGTCGAGGTCCCCCCACGCGCCAGCCTGGGTACGACGGTCTGGACTCTGCTGCGTTGGACGATGGCCCAGACCGGGGCGATGATGCCGCTGTTCATCGTCGTCCAAGCGGCCATCGCGGGAGCTGTCGTCGTCGGATTCGGGCTCCTCATCCCCGACATCGACACGCCCACGGCGGAGCTGTTGTCCACCGGTGCCCCCACGATCTTGATCTTGGTCATCGGCTTGGTCCTATGCCCGTGGGGCGTGGCCAGTGCCCGGACCAGCGGCACTCTCACCTACCAAAGAGCGCTGCCCGTGCCGCGCCCCCTGCTGCTGATATCCGATCTGATCGTCTGGCTGGTTATCGCTCTCCCTAGCATTCCCGTCACAGTGCTGGTGGCTTACCTGCGCTATGGGATCGATTATTCGTTTGACTGGCTGTTGCTGGTGGGAGCGTTCGTGCTCACCACAGTCATGGCCGTCTCTGTGGGCTATGCGATAGCGGTGCTGCTGTCGCCGGCGCTGTCGCAGCTGGTCAGCCAGGTAATGGTGTTCTTCGTGATGCTCTTCTCACCGGTCACCTTCCCGGCAGAACAGCTGCCCAACTGGTTCCAGGCCGTCCATGACGTACTTCCCTTCCAGGCCGCCGCCGATCTGCTGCGCGCCGGCTTGCTTTCGGACAGGTTCGAGCCGAGCGGCCATGCCCTGGTGGTGCTCCTCGTGTGGTGCTTGCTGGGGTTGACCATCAGTGTCCGGTCCATCATTCGACGTGGTTAGAGCTCATCTCAAAAGCCCTGCGAGGTGCCCCTGCGCCTGGCATGACCACGTGCTGTGAGCGATGTGTTGCCCGACGGGCTCTGGGAGATCAGCCAGCCCCTGCTGCCACCGGCACCGAGCCATGTCCTGTTTGAAGATGTGATGGACAGTGCGGCGGGCGCTTGGAACCACCGTTCTCCCGAAGAGGTCCGGGCTGACGCCTTCGCCCGGCACCTGCTCGTCCCGATCGAGGGTCTGTGTGAGTTCCTCGGTGAGCGAGGACCACTGACCCAGGCCGTGCTCTCCGAGGTCGTCCAGCGCTTCCTGGTCTCACCGCCGACCGCCGCGATCGCGCTGTGTCAGGCGGGCTACATCGATGACGCCACCAAAGAGGAATGGCTGTCACCCACCACGCCGCAGTGAGCCACGCGGTTCGGTTGGAGCGACCAGTACCGCGCTTTGCAGGACGAATCCGCTCGGCGCAGGGCACCGCAGCGGCTACTCGCCCGAGCCATCAGCGCCTACGGCGAAGGCGTGTGTCGGTACAGGCCATCGCCACGCTTCGCGGCATCACCCGGCAGGAAGCCGCAGCGGAACTGCGGGAGGCGGGCGTGACCCCGGGCGAACGCCCGGTCGCGTGGGCCGGCCCCGCCGAGCCACCGCGTCTCGGGCGGAACTGCTGACCGCGGTGCACCGGGATGAGGTGTTCAGGGACGACACCGGTTTCCCCCGCACCCGGAAGGCGAAGGAGGAGTTGAGCTGAGGGCGGCCTCGCAAGAGCGCCGGGCCTCCTGGAGGGGTTGCCGATCGCTGACACCAGGAGCGACGACGATGGCCGAGCGCTTGGCCGTGCTGCTGCCAGGTGAGGTCGTGGGGCACCTGGACCGAGGGGCCTCCGACGACGAACCCACTTTCTTCCTACACGGCCGAGTACGTGCGGACCGGTGAGGTGGCGCTCTCGGCTCGGCTCCCGATCACCAAGGCACCCATTCGGACGGAGACCGGATGGGCCCGCCAGGACAACGGAAACGAAACCCCTGGAAAGGCCGGCTGATGGCCAGGTTCTGCCTTTGGACCACAGGGATGGTGCTCTGAGAGCGCGGATACCGGAGTCGCAGTCCGGCGGAAAGTGGCCCCTCATCTGAATCGGTTGGCTCCAACGGAGCCCTGCGGGAAGAACCCCAGGCCAGGGCAGGGCCGACCTGGGGTCCACTTGGCCCCCACACCGGAGTCGTATGCGCGTCCGGGCGCACACAGAACGGCCCCGAGCTGCGTTTCCGCAGTTCAGGGCCGTTCTGCCACTGTCTCAAGGTGGTGCACTCGGGAGGACTCGAACCCCCAACCTTCTGGTCCGTAGGCCGCGGTCGGTCCCCCAAGCAGGCCTTCGGTCCTCTTCAGGTCCTGAGTTGGTGCGGTGTGTGCGGTCCGTCGCAGTCATGTCTCACAGCCATGTTGGCCGACGTCAGATGGTGTGTAGACCCCCTGTTGAGCTCTTCCGCCGCCGCGACGCTCGTGTCGCACGAAACTCACAGAACCTCGTCGGTAAGGCCGGGGTAGGGGTTCCGTGCTGCCGGTCCCACACTTTTGTCGGTCCACCCCGAAAGTGTTCGTCATCTGCCGCCGCACTGTCCTCGCTCGAGGACAATTATCTCTTGTCCTCGAACGAGGACATGCCTAGGATGTCCTCGAACGAGGACGGAGAAGGTGTGATGGCGGAAGAGTTCACCCTGACAGGGTGGTCGAAGCTTGGCGGCCTGGTCCGCGATACCCGGCTCTCCAAGGGACTCAGCCAGGCGGCTCTGGCAGCCCGGGCCAATGTCGCCCGTTCCTGGTTAGCCCGCGTCGAGGCCGGCCACCGTGGAGCCGAACTGGAGCCTCTGCTCCGCCTGCTGGCCGCTCTGGATCTGACCCTGACTCTGCGGCCTAATGCCGATGAGCAGCGACAGGCACAGCCGAGCCCCGACCGGGCTCGCGCCGCCTCCGTGGAGAAGCCGAAAACCCCCTATGACCCGCCGGACGAGGTCGGCGCCGGTCTGCGCGCGGCCTCACAGGCGCGTCGGACTTCCTGGGGTCTGCCGGTCACCGGCACCAGGGACAACGGTGATGACTGAGCGCCTGGTCGTCCTGTTGTCAGGTCAGGTGGTGGGATACCTGGAGCGCGAGGTCTCCGGTGACGATCCCGCGTTCTCCTACACGGCCGAGTACGTGCGAAACGGTGAGGTGGCACTCTCCGCGCGCCTTCCCATCCGACGAAGCCCCCATCCGGCGAAAAGAGTCAAACCGTACCTGTTCGGCCTGCTTCCCGAGAACGAGGACGCCCGTGCCGCATGGTCTGACCAGCTCGGGGTCGCCGTGGACGACGCGTTCGGCATCCTCGCGGCGATGGGCTGGGACTGTCCGGGAGCCGTCCAGTTCTGTCGCGAGGAGGACCTGGAGGAACTTCGGACACGCGAGGGCGAACACCAACCGACCAGCGACACCGAGATCGCCGAGCGGATCCGCGCACTCGTCGGCGATGAGCCGTCCTGGACGATGCCCGGTGAACACTGGTCGTTGGGCGGGCAGCAGGAGAAGTTCGCACTCGCGAGGATCGACGGGCGCTGGCACACAGCCCACGGCAGCGCCGCCACCACGCACATCGTCAAGCCGGGGATCAAACAGCTGCACCACCAAGCCCTGGTCGAGCACGTCACCATGGAGTCGGCGTCGGCCGTGGGCGTGATCGTCGCCAGGAGCACCCTCACCCGATTCGAGGACCAGTGGGCCATCGTGATCGACCGCTTCGACCGGTCCCTGGAAGCCGGTCGCGTCCTACGCACGCACCAGGAGGACTTCGCGCAGGCGTGCGGGCGCATGCCCGCGCACAAGTACGAGTCCCGCAACGGTCCGGGGCTGACGGACATGACGCGGGTCCTTATCCGCGAGTCGACCGGCCTGCTCGACGACCGGCTCGCCCTCGCGGACTTCCTGCTCGTTAACCTGGTGGCCGGCGCCCCCGACGGGCACGCGAAGAACATCTCCGTTCTGCGCGCACCGGGGTTGACCCGTGTGGCTCCGCTGTACGACCTGGCGACGGGTCTGGCCTACGACGCTCGGAAAGTTGACAGGTCGGTGGCCCTGTCCATCGGCGGCGAGCGCATCGCGTCACGGATCAGGCGACACCAGCTCAGGAAGGCCGCTGAAACCCTCGGTCTGGATCCGGAACTCCTGATCGGGCGCGTGGCGATGTTGGCTGAGGCGTTCCCGAAGGCGTTCGAGGAATCCCTGGGAGGTCTTGCCGATTCCGCCCCGGGCGCCCAGGAGGTGGCGGAGAGGGCCCTTCCCGCGTTGCAGGCCCACACCCGGCACATCCTGGACCGCCTCGGCGATCACTGATATCCGATGGCTTCGTGTCCACTATCTCCCGAGGCCACCGCCATGGGAGTCTCGTCCTGTCGTGGGCACAGGATGGGTAGGGAGTGGGGCGAGGCCTCGAATCGTGGTTCGACCCTGGTACAGGGTGGAACGCTCCCGAACCAGAATGGTCCACCTTGGTACAGCAGTGGTACGCGGAACTGGGGATGTAGAACCGGCAGGGTTTCGATGCCCGCGCTCTCTTGAAAAAGACGTTGTCGGCTGCTCGACCGTGGTGTCGTGCGGGATGTACGTCTATACCTGAATGAGGTTCAGGCTGGTTGATTCAGACTGGTGGGGTGGTGGAGATGGCAGTGGCGGATATCGGTGCGCGGATCGGGCGCGCCCGGACGGTAGCGGGCCTGGGTCAGCGTGCCCTCGCTGATGTCACGGGTATCTCGCGGTTCACTCTGTCTCGGATCGTCTCCAGGGGTCGGGCGGCGAAGATGCCTGAGGTCGTGGCGATCGCGTGGGAGACCGGGCATACGGTTGCTCAGCTCACCGGAACCGGGGTGGTGTCCGAGCGCGTGCAGTGCGTGGCCCATGCCACCAACGACTCCGACGTGAACGGCATGCGCCAAGCGCTGTTGGGCTTCCTGGAGTTGGACGCTTACCTGGATGATCAGGCCGTCCCCGCCACGGTCTGAAGCCGGGCTGACGAAACGTGAGTGCTGGGACCGAAGGCCGCACCGCCTCCGAACGGTACCGATCGAGGTGACCAGACTGCTGTCGCCCGACCTCTGCCTCTGGCCCTTCCTCACAGCCGATACGAAGTGAAGGGCTCCTCTGCCGGTACCAGGGACGTGGTACTCGCCGAGGCCGAAGGTTGGGCGAAGGGTGTTCTCCCGGCGTTGGGCCGCTCCAGTACGCGGCCGGTACGCGCTGGTGCGCTTGTGGACCGCAGGTTGCTCACTAGGTTGCCCATTTGCTCGTACGGGCAAC
>NZ_CBDRFA010000121.1:0-17192 GCF_965343085.1 Nocardiopsis synnemataformans
CCGATTTACGGACGTAAGTTCGCGGGAACAGACGCATTATCCGCTCAACGTCGTCATCACCCTCGAAGAACGTCTCGGCATCAACCTCTTCTACGACAGTCGAAGGTTCGACGCTCGAACGGCTGAGGCGGTGCTCGCCCATATGCGGCAGGTCTGCCGCGATCTGGTGGACGCACCGCAGGAGCCCCTCGCCCGGGTGTCCATCCTCACCGAAGGCGAGCGCACCCAGGCACTGGAGGAGTGGAGCACCGACACCGTTTCCAGTACCGAGGCCGCGTATCTGCACGAACTCGTCGAGGACAGGGCACGGGAGACCCCGGACGCGGTCGCGGTGGTGCACGAGGACGGGCACCTGAGCTACGGCGAGCTCAACGGTCGCGCCAACCAGTTGGCACATTGGCTGCAACGCAACGGAGTCGGCCCCGAAGTCCTGGTCGGGCTGTGCCTGGAGCGCTCGTTGGAGGCCGTCGTCGGGCTGCTGGGCATCCTCAAGGCGGGCGGAGCCTACCTCCCCCTGGACCCGCGCATCCCCGCCGACCGGATGGCGTTCGTCCTCGACGACGCGAGGGTGCGCCTGTTCCTCACACAGTCACACCTGCTGCCGGACCTGGAGACCGCGGACCTGAGGACCCTCTGCCTGGACTCGGAATGGTCCGCCGTCGTCTCCGAACCTGCCGAGAAGCCGTCGACGACCCTCACACAGGAGAACCTCGCCTACATCATCTACACGTCGGGGTCGACCGGCAGGCCGAAGGGGGTGATGGTCGCCCATCGGTGCATCCAGCACGTAGTGCCGTGGATCAGCCAGCACCCGTGCTTCGACAAGCCGCAGAACGTCCTGCAGGTCGCCTCGCTGAGCTTCGACTTCTCTGTCTGGGAGATCCTCCTGCCGCTCGTGACCGGAGGCGTACTGCACATCCCGCGCAATGACACGCGCATGATCGGTACCGACCTCCACGATCTCCTGGACGAACGGGCCATCGAAATCCTGAGCTTCACTCCGGGTGCCCTGGCCACTCTGCCCACGGATCCCCTGCCCGATCTGCGGACGCTGGTCGTCGGTGGTGAGGCCTACTCGGCGGACCTCATCCGGACATGGGCACCCGGCCGCGACTTCTTCAACGTCTACGGCCCGACCGAGACGACGGTCTTCGCCACCGGAACCCGTACCGACGAGCATCTGGACACCATCCACATCGGCCGACCGATCACGAACGTGCGGACCTACGTTCTCGACTCCCGGATGCAGCCCGTACCGGTCGGGGTGCCCGGTGAGCTCTACATCGGGGGTGTCGGAGTGACTCGGGGCTACATGAACCGTCCCGACCTGACCGCCGAGAGCTTCGTCGCCGATCCGTTCAGCGGAGAGCCCGGAAGCCGCCTCTACAAGAGCGGGGACATCGTCAGACACCTCGCCGACGGAAACATCGAGTTCGTTGGTCGTATCGACGGCCAGGTGAAGATCCGGGGCTTCAGGATGGAGCTCGGGGAGATCCAGACGGTACTCGACCAGCATCCGCTGGTCCAGAGCTGCGCCGTGCTCGCCCAACCGGATGGAACGGGCAAGCGCCTGGTCGCCTATGCGGTGCTTGAAGGGGAACCCGGGGACGCCACTGAGATGCTCCGGGCCCACCTGAAGAGGCAGTTGCCGTCGTACATGGTCCCTTCGGACTTCGTCTACCTCGACGAGCTTCCCCTGACGAGCAACGGCAAGCTGAATCGGCGGGTGCTCCCGTTGCCCGAGGAGAGCTCGGTGTCCGCACCCTCCGACGGAGCGCTGCCGCGGACCAAGACCGAGGCGCTGTTGGCCGCGGTCTGGGAGGAAGTGCTGGATCGCGGACCCGTCGGCATCTTCGACGACTTCTTCAGTCTGGGCGGACATTCGCTGATCGCGGTGAAGGTCGTGGCTCGCGTCCAGCAGGCGTTCGGGGTCGAGTTGCCAGTCCGTGTCCTGTTCGAGCGGCCGACCGTCTCCGCGGCCGCCGCCGAACTGGACCGTCTCATGCGGGAACAGGACCCGCACGAGGCCGTGCCCTTGGTGCGCGTGGCACGCGATGAGCCCATTCCCGCCACGTTCGACCAGCAACGGGTCTGGTACATGGACCGCCTGCACCCGAACAGCTCCCTGTACACGGTGGGCTGGCTGCTCCACCGGCCCGCCGCCGTTGATTCCGCAAGATTGGGGCTGGCGCTGGAGGCCTTGGTCGCGCGGCACGAGACACTGCGGACCACCTTCCGAGAGCACCGCGGACGGGTGTGGCAGGACATTGCTGATTCGGGGACCGTCATCCTTTCCGAAGCGGATCTGTCAGAGGAGCCGGCGGAGCGACGACCGGAGCTGGTGAAGGAGATCACGCGCGATCTGTGGACCCAGCCCTTCGATCTCGCCGAGGGGCCGCTGTTCCGCACGATGCTCATTCACCTGTCCGACAGCGAGGCACTCCTGGCCTTCAGCGGCCACCACGCGATCGTCGACGGTTTCTCGGTCCGCATCCTCAACGAGGAGCTGCTGCGGGCCTATGACGCTCTCGGGACGGATGACCCGGTCATGCCCGCCCCGCTGGCCGTGCAGTACGCCGACTACGCGGTGTGGCAGCAGCAGTGGATGCAGGAGGAGCACCTGCAGACGCACCTGCGGTTCTGGAAGGAGCACCTGGCGCAGGCGCCCGCCCTGCTGTCGCTGCCCACCGACCACCCCCGGCCGGCAGTGCAGGACTACCGGGGCGCCAATTACACGTGCTCGCTGCCGTCGGAACTCAACGAGCGGCTCAAACAGCTCAGCAGTGAGAACCGGACGACGCACTTCATCGCGGTGCTGAGTGCCTTCGCGGTCCTTCTCTCGCGCCACAGCGGGCAGGACAAGGTGACGATCGGCATCCCGGTGGCCAACCGCAACCGGGTTGAGACCGAGCCTCTGATCGGGTTCCTGGTGAACACCGTGGCCCTGTGCGTGGACCTGCGGGGAAACCCGACCTTCTCGGAGGTGCTCCAGCAGGTGCGATGGAACCTCCTGGAGGCACAGAGCCATCAGGAGGTGCCGTTCGAACGGATCGTCGAGGAACTGAGGCCCGAGCGCAGTCTGAGCTACAACCCGGTGTTCCAGGTGATGTTCACCGGACTGGACAAGCTCTTCGATGACGCGCCCCAGGAGCAGGAGCAACCGGCCTGGATCCATGACGTCACCGACGCCGGCATCGGCGTCTCGAAGTTCGACCTCGGCCTCAGTATCCAGCAAAGGGATGGAGAGCTGCAGTTCAACTTCGAGTACAGCACCGGTCTCTTCGAGCAGGACACCATCGCCCGCATGGGCGAGCACCTGCACAACCTCATCGAGGAGGCTCTGGCCGCGCCCCAGACGCCCATCACCCGGCTCGGGATCCTCTCCGCCGAGGAACGGGCGGAGATCGTGCAGGAGCGCAACGCCACATATGACGAGGGCGCCCTGCGGCCCGTGTGTCTCCACCATCTCTTCGAGGAACAGGTCCGCGAGACCCCTGACCGCATCGCGCTGTCCTTTGAGGACCAGCATCTGAGCTACGCCGAACTGGACCGACGCGCCAACCGGCTGGCACACACACTGCGCGATTACGGAGTGGGACCGGAAACACACGTTGGCGTGTGCATGCACCGATCACTCGACCTCGAGGTCAGCCTTCTCGCGGTGCTCAAGGCAGGCGGCGCCTATGTACCTCTGGACCCCGACCACCCGTCGGAACGGCTCGCGTTCATCGCCAAGGACGCCCACATCGTGGTCGCCCTGGTGGGACCGGGCACGGTAGACCACGCCGACGTCCTGAGAGAACGGGGAGTCCGGCTCATCGAGCTTGGCGACCGGGACACCGCGTGGCTGGACGCGAGCCCCGAACCCATGGACGTGACCGTGGGACCGGACAACCTGGCCTATGTCATCTACACGTCCGGCTCCACAGGCAAGCCCAAAGGTGCGATGCTGTCCCACCGCGGCATCTGCAACCGCCTGCTCTGGATGCAGGATGCCTACGGCCTGCGCGATCACGACCGGGTGCTGCAGAAGACCCCCTACAGCTTCGATGTATCGGTCTGGGAGTTCTTCTGGCCTGTCATCACCGGTGCGCGGCTTCACATCGCACGGCCCGAGGGACACCGTGATCCCGCCTACCTGGCCGAGTTGATCGAAGAGCAGGCCATCAGTGTCCTCCACTTCGTTCCCTCGATGTTGCAGGCGTTCCTACAGCAGCCGGGCGTGGCCCGGCACTGCGAAGGAGTCCGCCACGTGGTGTGCAGTGGCGAGGCCCTTCCGCTCGATGTCCAGGAGCGGTTTCAGCAAGCGTTGCCGAACACGCGGCTGCACAATCTCTACGGGCCCACGGAGGCATCGGTCGATGTCAGCTTCTGGGAATGCCGGAACATCCCTGGGGCGCACACCGTGCCCATCGGTCGGCCAGTGGCCAATACGCGGCTGTACATCCTGGACGAGGCGATGGTGCCAGTCCCTGATGGCGTCATCGGTGAGCTGTACATCGGTGGTGTCCAACTCGCCCGCGGCTACGCGGGACGCCCGGATCTGACCGCTGAGCGGTTCGTGGCCGACCCCTTCGGCCACGGCCGCCTGTACGCCACAGGAGACCTGGCCAGGTATCAGCCCGATGGCACCATCGAGTACGCGGGGCGCAAGGACCACCAGATCAAGATCCGCGGCTACCGAATCGAGATCGAGGAGATCGAGGCCGTACTCGCCGAACACCGGGCCATTCGGTCGTGCCTGGTCGTTGTGCACGAGGCCGGGCCGACCGACAAACGGCTGATCGCCTTCCACACGCTGAGGGCGGGCCAGGAGGTGGCCCGGGACGGCCTGAGGGCCCATCTCCTCGAACGACTTCCCGAATACATGGTGCCCGCGTTCTTCGTACCGCTGGAAGAATTCCCGCTGAGTCCGAACGGCAAAGTGGACCGGAAGGCTCTGCCCTCTTTGTCGGAGATCGTGCAGCAGACACAGGACGGTGTCAGCTACGTCGCTCCCCGGACCGCTACCGAAAAGGTTCTTGCGGAGCTCTGGGCGACCCTGCTGGGTGTGGAGCAGGTGGGCATCCAGGACGACTTTTTCGACCTTGGTGGGCATTCACTCCTCGTGGCCTCCATGTCGACCGAAGTCCAGGAGCGATGGGGTATCGCGCTCATGCTTCCGACGGTCTTCCAGAACAGGACGATCGAGGCGCTCGCGCACGTCATCGACCACAGCGTCGACCACGGCGACGAAGAGGAGGCAGACGCCGCGGAACTGTTCGATCTGTTCTGAGGACCCACCTCGCGCCGCCTCGTACCCATCGCACCTGTAAGGCAGTAGGAGGAACGGAAATGCTCGACCAGGGAACGTCCATTGCAAGCCCGAGAATCTCCCGGCTCGCGGCCGATGTCGAGGCCGGAGACCAGAACGCTTTGGACGAGTTCTGGAAGGAGATCGCCGAGTCCGGTGCGCCGCTGATGGAGCAGGTCGGTGATGACGGGTCACAGGCCTTGGCCACGTTCCTGTGGCGGGACCCAGGGGACACCAAGAACGTGCTGGTGTTCTTCTTCAGCGCACCGAGTACCGACGACTTCAGTGAATACCGGATGGTCAACGTTCCGGGCACCGATCTCTGGTACAAGTCCTATTCCCTGCCCTCGGAGCTTCGGACGACCTATCTGTTCTCGGTCAACGACCCACTCGTGCCGTTCAAAACCTATGCGGAGGTTCTGCGGCGCCTGCCCGAGTACCGGACGGATCCGCTGAATCCCAAGGACTACACGCTTCTGGGGAATCCGAACGAGTTCAAGGTGTCAGTCCTGGAGCTTCCCGGAGCGCCGAAACAGCCGTGGAATATTCCGCGCCGCGGTGTGCCGAAGGGCAAGAGCCACATGCACTCGATGCAGAGCTCGAGCCTGAAGACGCGGCACCACATCGCTGTCCACACCCCACCCGGATACGACACCGAAGGAGGTGAATACGATGTGTTCCTCCTCTTCGACGGATGGTCCTATTATAACTTCGCCTCCATTGCGACCGTCCTGGACAACCTGCTCTACACGCGGCGGATTCCCCCCTATATCCTCGTCATGCACACCAACGAGGACCAGGATATCCGCGCTCGCGAACTACCCTGCCACCGTCCGTTCGTCGACTTCCTGAACGACGAGCTCATGCCGTGGGTCCACGAGAACTACCACGTCACGGCGGATCCTGCGCGCACGGTCGTCGGCGGCTCCTGCTTCGGCGGCCTGGCTGCGGCGTACGCCGCATTCGAATCCCCTGAAAGGTTCGGCAACGTCATCTCCCAATCGGGTTCCTTCTGGTGGCCGGGGAACGGTGTTCCGGGTATCGAGGACGAGTGGCTGACCCAGAGGTTCAAGGAGACCCGTACGCTCCCCATCCGGTTCTCGATGACGATCGGGAGCATGGAGCAGGCCATTATGGAATACGACCCGATGGCCACGCACCGGAATATGCGGGATGTCCTTCTTCAGAAGGGCTACGAAGTCGACTACTCCGAATACACAGGTGGTCACGACATGGTCTGCTGGCGCGGATCCATCGTCGACCAGCTGCTCTCCTTCCACTCCGAAACGAAGGACTCCAAGGCGAAAGAGAAGGCCTAGACCCGATCCTGATTCGCGAGGTAGGCCATGAATACGCCCACGACGAGCATGCCCGGATGCGAAAGGTCCTGACCCGATGAGCAATGCCACGATCACTGTGCTGCAGGGGGATGGTGTCGGTCCCGAGGTGACCACGCAGGCCCTCCGGGTGCTGCGGGCCGTAGAAGGCGTGTTCGGACACTCCTTCGAGGTCCGCCAGGGCCTGGTGGGAATCGACGCCATCGAGGCTGAGGGGGCGGCGATCTCGGACTCCACGTTCGAGATGTGCGCGCAGAGCGACGCCATCCTCTTCGGCGCGGTCGGCGGCCTGCCGGCTGGACAAGGCCGCAGCGGCGGTCCCCGGCCGGAACAGGCGCTTTTCCGCCTCCGTAAGGAGTTCGACTTCTTCGTCAACCTTCGTCCGGTTCGCCCCGGCGAATCGATGTACGGCGCCTCTCCGTTGAAACCGGAGCATCTCAAGGACACGGACATGGTCTTCGTCCGGGAGCTGTCAGCCGGCCTCTACTACGGACGCTTGGAATCCGTTCCGGGCAAGCCCAGCGAAATCCGCCGCACGGCTTCGGGCACAGAGGCCGTCGACACGCTCCTCTACACCGATCGAGAGATTGAGCGTGCCGTGCGGAAGGCGTTCGAGATCGCCGTCCAACGCGGAGGCAAGGTGACCTCGGTGGACAAGGCCAACGTGCTCAGCTCCTCGGTCCTGTGGCGGGAGGTCGTGGACCAGGTGGCCCGCGACCACCCCACGGTGGAGTACGAGCACATGCTTGTCGACACCTGTGCCATGGAGCTGATGAGGAATCCCGCGAGCTTCGACGTCGTGGTCACCGAGAATCTGTTCGGAGACATTCTGACCGACGAGGCGTCGATGCTCACGGGGTCGATCGGCATGCTCCCGTCGGCGAGTCTGGGTACGCGGCGTACCGAGGGCGGCCTCTTCGGATTGTACGAGCCCGTTCATGGCTCCGCCCCGGATATCGCCGGCCAGGACAGGGCCAACCCCATCGGCGCGATTTTGTCCGCCGCCATGCTGTTGCGCCATTCCTTGGGACTGGTCAGGGAGGCCGTGGCCATTGAGACGGCCGTCGAAGAGGTCGTCCGTGAGGGATACCGGACGGTGGACATCCACGAGAGCAGGTGCAGGGTGATCGGAACCCGTGAAATGGGTGATCGAATCCACGACACGCTGATTCGGTGCTGAAATCGTGATCTGTATGACCTGCTGTACGAACTGTGAGACGGAGGTTTCCCGCCCATGAAGCCGCAGAGCTCCTCCTCGACGGCCGGGATCGCGATCCAAGAGCAGCGCCTGCTCATCAGGCGATCCCGGAAGGAGATGCTGCAAAAACTCAGATCTGACCTGGACGCGGGCTTGGAGCCACCCATCCGAGTGATGGCGCGAATTGTCCAGGACCTGGAACGCGAATTCGCAGAACGCGATTTCGATCCCACGGTCATCAGGCAGGAGATCGTCAACCGGACGATCGGCGACATCAATGTGCGTCGCATCACTGAGTGTGAGGGAGCGCCAGCCGGACCCGCTGATTTCCGGTCATTGGCGGAGGAACTCGGTATAGCGCTGCCCGGAGAGGACGTGAACGGGTACATCGCTCCGGGCGAGGGCCACCGCTGGCTCCGTGAGCAGATGGTGACCGCGGAGCGGCGGCTGCTCTCCATTGGCTACGACCCGCGCGTGTACGACATCCACAGCGTCGGCAATCCCTTGTTGCGCGGCCTGCTGGCCGAGGACATGCAGCAATGGGGGCTGTTTGCCTCGGAGCGGCACGTCGCCCTCGGGCTGGGCGCGGCGGACTGCATCGACAAGGTTCTGCGTGGTATCGCCCACCTTGCCCGGCTTCAGTCGCGGCCGCCGGGCGCGGTTCTCTTCGCCGCCCCCGGATTCAACATTCCCGAGATGCAGGCCGCCGCCTACGGCTACCGACTGCATTCTGTCCGCACCCGGGCCGAGGACGACTTCAAACTGACGGCTCCGCTGCTATCCCAGAGTCTTGAGGAGAACCTGGACATCACGGTCGTCTACCTGGCGGTCACGAACAATCCGACGACTTTCGCGTATTCGCCTGACGAGCTCCTGGCTATTCAGGGGGTCCTGCGGAACTTCGCCCGCGAAGGACGCCGTGTTCATCTCCTCGCCGACCTCGCCTATGTCGGAACGGGTCTGCCCGCCGAGGACCGGGCGCGCATGCTGAGCCTGGCGTCGGCGACTGATATCGCTGACCGGACGATCTACGTGAGCAGCTGGTCCAAAACGCACACGCTGACCGGTGAGAGGTTCGGCTGGGTGCTTTTCGGTGATGCCGAATTCGCTTCCGCCATGGGTTCGAGCTGGACGAACAGTGTCGCCTCACTGCCTGGGGAGTGGCAGCTGCGCTTCATGGCCTACCACGCTCTTTTCCGGGCCCGTCCCGAGTTGATCGGCAAGATCCGCGCGCTCTACCGGCTGCGCAGGAGCATGCTGCGCCGGCAACTGGAGTCCTTCGACAAGGAGCACGGACTTTTCGAGCACCTTTATCTCGATAACGATGCGACTATCTACAACTGGAGCAGGCTCAGGCCAGGGGTGGACTGCTTTGCCGTCTTCGAGAAGACCGGGGTCGCTGGAATACCCGGTTCGACCTTCGGTTACTCAGACAACTACATCCGTTTCTCGGTCGGCATCCTGCCCGTCGCGATGGATTGATAACGGGCAGGGATGACGAGTGAAGTTTCTTCTCGTAAGGAGAGATGATGCAGAAGGGTACTGCTAACTTAACGGGCAGCACGATCGCAGAGGCGGATGTCGTCGATGCGCCGATGAACTTCAACTGGAACAACGAGGAGAGCCCTCTCTCCCCGTTTCTGACGAACATTCCCTTCGAGCCGTCCGCCTCGCAGGCCGCCGAAGTGGAGATCGTCTCGGAGTGCCTGAGGGACGGCCTTCAGGGCATCTCGGGATACCCGTCGGTCGACGAGATGATCCGATACCTGACCCTGCTCGACTCCTTCGGCGTCAAGTACGCCTGTGTCGGCATTTTCCCAGGTAACGCCACCTTCCTCGATACGAGGATGAAGGAGCTTCTCGCGCGGATGAGGGTGGAGACTCCCTCCATCGTGCCGTCCGTGCTCTCCATGTGCACGGAGGACTCACTCAAGTGGACCCTCGAGTGCAAGGAGATCCATCCGGACCTCGAGGCGGTCGTGTTCATGGGCAGTGCCCCGTCCCGAAGGCTCGTGCAGGGCTGGGACATGGGCTTCATCCTGAACAAGCTGGACACGTTCATCAGGAAGACCGTGGAGATGGGTGTTCCCGTCATCGCGGGAACCGAGCACACCACGCAGACCTCCCCCGAGGACGTCCGAGCCATCGTCCGGGCCCAGGTCGAGGGCGGTGCCTATTGCATTGCTCTGGCCGACACCATCGGCACGATCCGGCCACTCGGCACCTTTCGCCTCGTGCGCTTCATCCGTGAGGAACTGCAGGCCCTGGGCGCGCCCGACGTGAAGTTGGACTGGCACGGTCACCGGGACACCGGCAACGCGTTGAGCAACGCGATGGTGGCGGCGGCGGCCGGCGCCGACCGTATCCACGTCGTCTCGCGCGGCGTCGGTGAGCGCTCAGGCAACACCTCGCTGGAGGAAGTCGTGCTGAATCTCTCCACCATCGAGGCGGAGGCCGGCCTCTCCCCCCGATGGGCGTTGTCGCGGCTGCTCGATCTGATCTCGTGCTACGAGGACATGGTCGGGGTGACCGCCCCCGAACACGGAGTTCTCGGCAAGCGCTACAGCCACACGTCCTCGGGCATTCACACCGACGCCATCCTCAAGGCCCACCGACTGGCCGACAACGCCCGGGACAAGGGGGACTTCGTGCTGGAGGGCAAGCTGCGGGAGATGGCCGGCACCGTGTACTCGGCCGTCGACCCGGTCGCCGTCGGCGGCACCCAGTCCGTGAGCGTCAGCCCGTGGAGCGGTCAGAGCACCGTGCGGCTCGCCTACCTGAACAGCGGGGGCGATCCCCAGCAGCTCACGTCGGAAGCCGTCGAGCGGACCCTCTCCCTCGCCAACCGTCTGGGTCGCGAACTGACTCAGGACGAGCTGGAGGCGAGCTGCGCCGAGGCGGCGGCTCCGTATGGAGTCTGAAAGGTCCTAGACGTTGCGACAGGCAGACTTGGAGGGCTTGACCATGCCCCGAACAATGTTCGAGAAGATCTGGGACGCGCACGTCGTGCGTGACCAACCCGGAGAAGTGCCGATGCTCTACATCGATCGGCATCTCACCCACGAAGCGACGTCGCCGCAGGCCTTCGCCGGGCTGAGGACGCGCGGCCTGCCGGTCCACCGTCCCGAGACGGTCGTCGCCGTGATCGACCACAACGTCCCCACCGTACCGGGACGCAGTCTCATCGATGTCGTGGACGACCAGAGTGCCATGTGCATCCGGACGATGGAGGACAACGCACGGGACTTCGGAGTCGCACTCCTCGACATGAACGACGCGGACCAGGGCATCGTGCACGTGGTGGGCCCGGAACTGGGACTGTCACTGCCCGGCATGACGGTCGTGTGCGGTGACTCCCACACCTCCACCCACGGTGCGCTCGGGATCTTCGCGGTCGGCATCGGAACCAGCGAAGTGGAGCACGTGCTGGCCACTCAGTGCCTGCTGCAGAGCAAACCCAAGACGATGAACATCCGGATCGACGGGACGCCGGCGCCCGGCGTGAGCGCGAAGGATCTCGCTCTCGCGATGATCGGCAGGCTCGGAACCGACGTCGGCACACACCACGTCATCGAGTTCAGCGGTTCGGCCGTCGGCTCCCTGACGATCGAGGGCCGGATGACGCTGTGCAACATGGCGATCGAGGCCGGGGCGAGAGCGGGCATGGTGGCCCCCGACGACGTCACGATCGAGTATGTGCGCGGTCGGCGTTTCGCGCCCGCCGACGACCTGTTCGAGCTCGCGGCGGAACAGTGGAAGTCGCTCGCCACCGATCCGGGTGCCCGCTTCGACGCGGAGTACCGGCTGGACGTCGAGGACCTGGCGCCGCAGGTGACCTGGGGGACCACTCCGGGCATGGTGACCGACGTCACCGGGACGGTCCCGGACCCGGACGAGGAGAGCGACCCGGTGGCCCGCGCGGGTATCGAGCAGGCCCTGGAGTACATGGGCCTGGAACCGGGCCAGCGCCTTCAGGACGTCAAGGTCGACACCGTCTTCATCGGGTCCTGTACCAACTCGCGCGTGGAGGATCTTCGCACCGCGGCCGGTTATGTCGCCGGCAGGCGGGTCGCTCCCGACGTGCGCGCCATCGTCGTTCCCGGCTCGATGGGCGTTCGCCGGCAGGCCGAAGAGGAAGGGCTGGCGGACATCTTCCGTCAGGCCGGCTTTGAGTGGCGTGAGCCCGGATGCAGCATGTGCATCGCCATGAATGGTGATCACCTGGTGGCGGGCGAACGCTGTGCCTCGACCAGTAACCGCAATTTCGAAGGACGACAGGGGCGCGGGGGCAGAACCCATCTGGTCAGTCCGGCCACTGCGGCCGCGACCGCTGTGACGGGTCGCTTCGCCGACGTCCGCGGCATGTAGGGAAAGGGGTTCCGTGCATAAATTCACCATCCACAATGGAATCGCTGCGCCGCTGGCGCGGGCTGACGTGAACACTGACGACATCATTCCGGCGCGCTTTTTGAAGTCGATCCATCGTGCCGGGTTCGGGAAATACCTCTTCGCCAACTGGCGATTTCTCAAGGACGGTCGGACGCTCAACCCGGACTTCGCGCTGAACCAGCCCGGGTACAAGGGTGCGAGCATTCTCGTGGCGAATGAGAACTTCGGCTGTGGTTCCTCTCGGGAGCACGCTCCCTGGGCACTGAGGGAGTACGGCTTTCTCTGCATCATCGCTCCGAGCTTCGCCGATATCTTCTACAACAACTGCTTCAACAGCAATATCCTTCCGATTGTTCTGGCGCCGTCCGAGGTGGTGGACATCCAGAAGTCCATCGATCCGGGACCCGTCAATCTGAGCATCGACCTCCCAGCTCAGACGGTGACGGCATCGGAGGGGCACAAGTACCGCTTCGAGATCGATCCGTTCAAGAAGTACGTCGCCATGGAGGGCCTGGACAACATCAGTTGGTCGCTCTCGCACATGGAGGACGTCTTCGCCTACGAGGAGTCCCGCAGGAAGGAAGCGCCCTGGCTCTTCCAGTAAAGGGTCCAGAATCTGTTCCCCCGCCTTTCACCCCTTGTGGGGCTGTAGGCAGCAGGCGTCGACAACAGTCCATGCAGAAGAGAATGGAGCATGAAAATGTCCGAACCCGACATGAAGGTCCTCGTCAACGACGAGGAGCAGTATTCCCTGTGGCCGTCCTACCTGGACATCCCCGCGGGTTGGGAGGACACGGGTACCAGCGGTACCCGAGAGGACTGCCTCGCCTTCGTCAAGGAGGTCTGGACCGACATGCGCCCCCGGAGCCTGCGCAAGCAGATGGAGTCGGCGGGACAGGTCTCCGACGCGTAGCCGAACCATTGAGTGACGCACCGTACGCGATCACTCCCAGAGAATTCTGTAGCGGTTGTAGAGGAGCCATGTCATGGACGATCTCGTCGAACGTCTCTCCGTGGAAGGGCAGAACGTCGTCGTCGGCGGCCCTTCCCCCTCTGTGGAAGAGCTTCAGCGGCGCATCACCGAGCTGGGTTATGTGTTTATCAAGTTCCCCGATTCACGTGGGGGGACCGACCTGGGCGTGAGGATCGACGAGAGCGCCACGGACATCGGCGGGGCGGACTTCGCGGCCGGTGTCGGGACGGTGCACGTCGAAGGGACGATGACGCTGAACTACGTGGAGGCTCGCTGCGTGGCCGACATCGATCTGGCCACCCTCAGTGGGACCGGCCACCTGGTGACACCCGCCGAGGCGCACGCCGAGTAGCGGCCGGAGCCACGACGGAGGACACAGGACCGGTGGCGATCCGCGATGGGCACGATGGGGCTCATCGCGGCACCGCCACCCCCCGCGGCCGCCTGCCCCCGCGCCGCGGCGAATATCACCGGATCGCACCGCGAGGAGAAAAAGTGCGAACAGCTTCGTCGGCCGTTCGACGTACGAAGGTCGTCACCGCTCTCGCCATGGGCACTGCACTTGGCGTCGGCACGCTGGCCGCCCCGGGATACGCCCAAGAGAACGGAACCATTGTCAACGCAGGGAGTTCCGGTGCGGTGAGCGGTAGCTACATCGTGGAGTTCGAGGAAGGGAGTGGACCGGACGTTGTTGGCGAGTACGGCGCGCGAGTGGTCAAGGAGTACGACAACGTTCTGAACGGGGCGCTCATCGAGGCCGAGGAGGAGCAGGCGCGGCGGCTCGCCACCGACCCGTCTGTGCGGTTGGTGGAGCAGAACACCGTCGTACGCGTGAACCCGAGCCTGCGGACGCGGTCGGGACCGCCCTCCTGCGGGCTGGACCGGATCGATCAGCCCTCGCTTCCGCTCGACGACTCCTATTCCTATCCCGCCCCCGCCGGCGCCGGCGTGGACGTCTACATGATCGACACGGGCATCGACTACGACCACCCCGACCTCTGGCCGCGCGCCAGGCCCGGTTTCGACGCGTTCGGGGGGAACGGAGACGATGACAACGGCCATGGCACCCACATGGCCGGAATCGTGGGCGGTACCGAGCACGGAGTGGCCAGGAAAGCGACCCTGATCTCGGTGAAGGTGGTCAACGCCGAAGGCGGCGGCACCCTCGACGGACTGCTGGACGGGATCGACTGGGTCACCGAGAACGCTTCCGGACCGTCGGTGGTCAATTTCGTCATCGGTCTTCCACCCAGTGACGTGCTCGACGACGCGGTGCGTCGGTCCATCGACTCCGGGATCACCTATTCGGTGGAGGCGGGTGCCATCTCGGACGACGTGGCCAACGCCTCCCCGGCTCGGGTGGCCGAGGCCATCACCGTGGGTGCGTCCGACTGCGGCGACCAGGCCGCCTCGTTCAGCAGTTATGGGCAGGGTTTGGACCTCTACGCCCCCGGTGTGGACATCACGTCCACATGGCCGGGCGGGGGGACCCACACCATGTCCGGCACCTCGGTGGCGGCGGCTCACGTCTCCGGCGTCGTGGCGCTCTATCTCGCTCGGCACCGGAGGGCCGAACCGGACCAGGTGGACAGGGCGCTGGACCACTCGGCCGTGTCCGGCACGCTCACCGGTGTGCCGACCGATGGCACACCCAACAAGCTGCTTCAGCAGGTGCACTGGCGGCGCTGAGCCACTGTGCCCCGTCAACGGCCGCGGTCCCCGGCCGGCGCGCCCCGAGAAAGCGGTCTCGGGGCGCGCCGCTGTGGTGGGCCTGGCATGGGCAGTTGCTTGGAAGTGGAAGTCCTCTAGGGCGTGTATGACGGATCTTGGGTTCTGGGCCGGTCGGGTCGTGCGCGTAGCCGGATGAGAATGTCCGCGACCCTGACGGTGGACCGGTAAGTCGTGGCGAGCTTGTCATATCGCGTGGCCAGCGCCCTGAACTGCTTGCGCCGGTTCATCAGCCGCTCCACCCGGTTGCGCTGACGGTAGGCCTGCCGGTCGAAGTCAGGCGGCCTGCCGCCGGTCGAGCCGCGGTTGCGGCGGTTGGTCTTTTGGTCCTCGCGCTCGGGGATGGTGCACCGGGTCCGCGTGGTGCGCAAGGTGTCCCTGTTGGCTTTGGAGCTGTAGGCCCTGTCCCCGGCCAGGGAATTCAGGCGGGTGCGGGGACGGCCGGGCCCGGGCTTGTTGACGCGTACCGGCCCCAGCAACACCGGCAACTGCAACGTGTCGGAGTCCTGGCCCGGAGTGAGGGTGGTGACCAGGGGGTGGCCGGTGCCCTCGCAGATGGTGTGGACCTTGGTGCTCAGTCCTGCTCTGGACTTGCCCAGGCCCTGGGCGGCTCGTGAGTCCTCAGGGCTGTCCCCCTTTTTCGGGCTCCGGCGGCGTGGGAGTGGGCGCGCACGACGGTGGAGTCGATCTGGGCATCCAGGTTGGCCTCGCCGGTGTCGATGAGGTGCTCTTCGATGCGCGCCCAGGTGCCGTCGGCTTCCCAGCGCAGTAGGCGTTGGTGGGCGGTGCTCCAGGGGCCGTAGCGTTCGGGCAGGTCGCGCCAGGGGATGCCGGTGCGGGTGCGGTAGATGATGGCGTTGAGGACCTGGCGGTGGTCGCGCCAGCGTCCGCCGCGTTGGGCTTGGATCGGGGGCAGGAAGGGCTGGATCAGGTCCCACTCTTCGTCAGTGAGCTCGAATCTGCGGCTCATACACCCGGTTGTACCCGGCGCTGGGGGCCACAGACCCGAGAATCTAGATCCGTCATACACGCCCTAGTCGGGTACGGGTCCCCGAGGTCGACCTCGGGGGCCCTCTCCCCCCACCGTTCAGGAAGGAAGACCCCCCGTGCCTGAGATTGCGACAACCCGTCGTAATGCCGTTGACCTGCCCGAACGTATGCGGTCGGTCGGCGTAGCCGAGTACTTTGGTCGCATGCTCGACGACCGTCCGCCGCTCCGCATCGGCACCCGCTCCTCGCCCCTGGCAATGGCTCAGGCCCGACAGGTGCAAGCCCTGGTCAGGGCGACCTTGCCCGACCTGCCGACCGAGATCGTGCCGATCACGACCGCGGGCGACAAGTGGCGCGGCGATCTCAGCGTGCTCGGTGGTAAGGGCGCGTTCATGAAGGAACTCGACCGCGCGCTCGCCCTCGGCGAAGTCGACCTCTGCGTGCACTGCATGAAGGACGTCCCGGGTGATGTGCCGAGGCCGGACGGGTTCACCTGGTCGGCGTACCTGCCTCGTGAGGACCCCCGCGACTGCCTGCTCGTGCCGACGACGTCGAAAGCGCGCAGCCTCGCCGACCTCCCCCCGGGCGCCCGCGTGGGCACGTCCGCGGTACGTCGGCGCGCGCAGCTCGGACAGCACTACCCGCACCTTCGGACCGAGTACTTCCGCGGGAACATCAACTCGCGGATAGCCAGACTCGACGAGGGCGAGTTCGACGCCGCGGTACTCGCCTACGCGGGACTCCAACGCGCCGAGCTCGCGCACCGCGCGGTCGAGCTGTTGCCGCTCGACATGATGTGTCCGGCCGTCGGTGCGAGCGTCCTCGGACTGGAGTGCCGCGCGTCCGATCACGGCGTCGACGAGCTGTTGAAGGAGCTCGACGACGCCGAGACGCGCGTGCACATCACGGCCGAGCGGACCATGTTGGGCGTGCTCCGCGGCCACTGCAATTCGCCGATCGCTGGACACGCCACCACCACCCCCGACGGGCAGATCTCACTGTTCGGGAAGGTGTTCACGCGAGACGGCTCGGATTGGGTGTACGCGCAGGAGTGGGACAAGCCCGAGCGCGCGGCCGAGCTCGGCTCGTACGTCGGCGCGACCCTGCTGCGCAAGGGCGGGCGCGACCTGATCGACGGAATCCCGCACTAGACTCCGGGAACGCGAACAGCCGCACCGCTTCCCCATGTAGGGAAAGCGGGGGCGCTGTCATGTTGTGCCGTTGAGCCTAGAACTGGGACCAGGCACAAGACGAGGGGCCCAACGCGTAACGTCGGGCCCCTCG
>NZ_CBDRFA010000122.1:0-16425 GCF_965343085.1 Nocardiopsis synnemataformans
CCAGGGGCCCCCCCCCCACGGGTCCCCCGAGAAGGAGTTTCGATGTCTGAGAGTGCGCAGGCTCGTGGCGAGGCCGAAGGCCGTCCCGCACCGGCGCCTGACTTCCGGTCCTCGCTCTCCGGAGAAGCCGACGGCACGGTCTCCGGAGGGGCCGCGGGCTCCGTGGCGCACATCGAGGCCGCTCCCTTGTCCGGAGCGGCCGAGGGGGCGGCCGAGGCCGCGCCCGGGCCCCGGATCACCGGTGCCCTGCACGAGCCCGCCGCCCCCCAGGCCCCGGAGGTGGCCCTGGACCGCCCGGGCAAGCCCGTCCTGGCGGGCGCCGCCATCGCGGGCCTGCTGCTGGTCGCCGCCCCCTTCGCCATGACGGCGGGGGTTCCCGGGATCACCCTGGACACGACGCCGCTCGCCTCGGGCGCGGACGGCACCGGCGGCCAGGCCTCGGGCACCGCCGAGTCGGGTGCCTCGACCGGCGGCGAGTCCGGGGCCGTCGCGGGACAGGCGGACACCGGGGCCGCACCCCCGCAGGGCGGCGCGCCCCAGGAGACCGGTTACGTCCCCGAGGTGAGCGGGGACGGGGCCTCGACCCCGACGATGCCCGACCCGGGCACCGCCGCCACCGGAGGGGGGAGCCCCGTGGAGACCGCCCCCGCGGCACAGGAGGTCCCGGACACGGCGGCCGCCGGCGTCCCGGAGACCGGGGGCGGCGCGGGCGAGGCGACCGCCGCCGGGGAACCGGGGACCGGGAGCGCCGCGACCGAGGGCGGTGACACGGCCACCGTTCCTTCCGCTGGCGAGGAAGGCGCGGACGGCACGGCCGGGGAGGACACGGCAGCCGGAGGGGACGAGGGCGCCGGGACCTCCGGGGAGGGTGAGACCGACGGAGCGGCCGGAGAGGGCACCGGCACCGGAGACAACGGCACCGGCACCGCCGCGGAGGAGATGAACGCCCCCCTCGCCGACACCACCGGGACCGGCGACACCGCGCGGGAGAGCGGGGCCGCCGGGAACGGCGACGGCGCCAACGGCGGGTCGGCGTCCGCCGACGCCCCGGCCGCCGATCCGCCCCCATCGGAGGGCGGGGGCTCCGTCCTGGAGAACGCGGTCGCGTCCACGGGCACCTCGGAGCCGGAGTCCTTCCTCGCCGTCGCGGGGCCCGGCTGCCAGGCCTCTCCCGGCGCCTCCTACGCGAACGAGGGGCGCTGGGACAGCGCCGAGGGCACCGCCAGCTGGGCCACCCGGCCCGGCGGGTACGCTCAGGAGGGCTGTGACGGCGGTTACGAGGCCCTTCCCGTCTCGGGCGACCCCGAACGGGGCAACGGCCAGTACGCCACCTGGACGTTCACTCCCGGGGAGGCGGGGGTCGCGTGCGAGCTCTACGTCCACGTGCCCGACGACGAGAGTCCGCTGTGGATCTCCCCCGGGGAGGCGAAGTACCAGCTCTTCTCCGGCCCCTCGTCCGAGGGGTCGCCCGTGGCGGTCTTCGGGATCGACCAGGCGGGGATCCGGGGCGGCTGGGTCCAGGTGACCGGGTTCACCTCCCCCACGGAGGAGTTCACCGTCCAGCTCACCAACGCGGGGACCGACGCCCTCGCGGACCAGGAGCACGCCAGCTCACACGTGGCCGCCTCGGCGGTGCGCGCGTCCTGCTCCTGACCCACCCCCGGCGGGGCGGCTCCGGCCGCACCGCCACCGCCCCTCCCCCGACTTAGGAAGACACCGATGACCAGGCAGCTCCTCACCGTCGACGCCGACGCTCAGGACGGGCACGCGACGATCACCGAGGCGGTCGAGGCCGCTGACAGCGGTGCCCTCATCACCATCGCCCCAGGCCGCTACGAGGAGAGCCTCGTCCTGCGCGACGTGGTCACCCTGATGGCCCGCGACGGCCTGGGCAGCGTGGAGATCACCACCGCCAGCGGCTGCGCCGTGGTCTCGGGCGCCGAGGCGGTCAAGCTGTCGGGGCTGGTCCTGCGCGGCCGCCACGCCGACTACCCCGCGGTGGACATCCCCCTCGGACAGCTGGAGATGGCCGACTGCGAGGTGGAGGGGGCCTCGTGGACCGCGGTGTCGGTGCGCGGCGGCGGCGCGCTCGCCATGCGCGACAGCCGTGTCACCTGCTCGGCGGGAGCGGGCGTGGTGATCACCTCCTCGGGGCCGAGCGTCATCGAGGACTGCGTGGTCGAGGAGGTCGACACCAGCGCCGTGGTCATCGGCGAGCAGGCCCGCCCCACGATCCGCTCCTGCGTGCTGCGCGACGCCGGGGGCAACGGCGTGTTCGCCAGCGGGCAGTCCGGGGGCACGATCCGCGACTGCGAGATCTCGGGGACCAAGAAGCCCGCGGTGGCGCTGGAGGAGGGCGCCGCCGCCTCGCTGCTGGGCACGCGCGTACACGACACCGAGGGCGACGGGCTGGTGGTGTCCAGCAGGTCGCGCCCGGTGGTCGAGGACTGCGTGTTCGAGGACGTGGGCGGGCGCGGCGTCGCCGTGCACAACGGGGCGGACCCGCAGGTGGCGCGGGTACGCGTGGCGCGTGCCAAGGGCGTGGCCATCCACCTGTCGGGCCGGGCCCGCGGTACCTTCACCGACTGCGAGGTGGAGGAGTCGGGCGGCGACGCCGTGCGCGCCGAGGAGCGCGCCTCCACCGCCTTCATCGGCCTGGTCGTGCTCCGCGGCCTGGGGCTGAGCCTGGGCGGCGACAGTGTCGTGGAGCTCGACCGCGGACTGGTCAGCGAGACCGCCGGTCCCGGCGTGGTGGTCGAGGAGTGCGCCCCGTTCCTGCGCGCGACCGCGATCACCGGGACCCGGGGCCAGGGCGTGGTGTTCGGCAGGGGCGGCCGCGGACGCCTGGAGGACGTGACGCTGGAGCGCACCGGCAAGAGCGCCGTGTCCGTGGACGAGGGCGGGGCGCCCCTGCTGACCGGCGTCCAGATCTCCGGGAGCCGCGACGCCGGGATCTCGGTGGGCTCGGGCGCGTCCGCCGACGTGCGCGACTGCGACGTGTCGGAGTGCACGGGCGACGGCATCGCCGTACGGGCCGGAGGCAGGGCGACGGTCCTGCGCACCCGGGTGTACAACGGCCGCCGCAACGGCGTGCTGGTGGCGGCCAAGGCGAGCGCCACGCTGCGGCGGTGCGAGGTGTTCGGCAACGGCGCCGACGGCATCCTCGTGCACTCCGCGGAGGACGTGGCGGTGGAGGACTGCTCGGTACGCGAGAACGGCCGCTCCGGGCTGCGCCAGACCGTCGCCAGTCAGAGCATGCGCACGGAGGAGCTGCTCAGCCGGGGCAACGGGGCCCCGGACGCGTTCGGCGACCTGGCCGGCGCGCCCGTCCCGATGCCGGAGGCCCCGCTCTCCGAGGAGGGGGACGGGGAGGCCGAGGAGGTCGGCCCCCTGATGGAACTGGACGCGCTGGTGGGCCTGGCCGGGGTCAAACACGAGGTCAAGACGCTCGTCACCCGCAACCAGATGGCCCAGCGCAGGGCGGAGATGGGCCTGCCCACGCCGCCCATGAGCCGCCACCTGGTCTTCGGCGGCGCGCCCGGTACGGGCAAGACCACCGTGGCGCGGCTGTACGGGCAGATCCTCGCCGAACTGGACGTGCTGCGCTACGGGCACGTGGTGGAGGTGGCCCGCGCCGACCTGGTCTCGCAGTACGTGGGCGGCACGGCGATCAAGACCACCGAGGTGTTCGAGCGGGCCAAGGGCGGCGTGCTGTTCGTCGACGAGGCCTACACGCTGGCGAACGGCAGCGAGGGCGGCGGCAGCGGCCCCGACTTCGGCCGGGAGGCCATCGACACCCTGGTCAAGCTCATGGAGGACCACCGCGACGAGGTCGTGGTGATCGTCGCGGGCTACACCGAGGAGATGCAGAACTTCCTCGACACCAACCCCGGCCTGGCCTCCCGGTTCAGCCGGACCATCGAGTTCGCCAACTACGCGCCGGAGGAGCTGACGGAGATCGTGCGCAACATGTGCGTCTCGCACAGCTACCGGATGGCGGAGGAGACCGAGGCGGCCCTGCTCGCCCACTTCGAGCGGGTGCCCAAGGGCCCGGCGTTCGGCAACGGCCGCGAGGCCCGCAAGCTGTTCGAGGAGATGATCGACCGCCAGGCGTTCCGGCTGGGCGGGACCATCCCCGACAGCCCGGACTCGCTCACCCTCCTGCTGCCCGAGGACCTCGGAGAGGCGGCCGAGGAGGAGCAGCTCGGCGGCACGGCGGACGGGATCGCTGCCCTGCGCGAGGAGCTCAACGCCATGGTGGGCCTGGCCAGCGTCAAGGAGACCGTCAACGACCTGGCCAACCTGCTGCTGATGTCGCAGCAGCGGCGCGCCATGGGACTCCAGGTGGCGGCGATGAGCCACCACCTGGTGTTCGCCGGTCCCCCCGGTACCGGTAAGACGACCGTGGCCCGTCTGTACGGCAAGCTCCTGCACGCCCTGGGGGTGCTGCGCGGCGACCACGTGGTGGAGGCGGCCCGCTCGGACCTGGTCGGGCGCTACGTCGGGCACACCGCCCAGCTGACCGCCGAGGTGTTCGAGCGGGCCAAGGGCGGCGTGCTGTTCGTGGACGAGGCCTACTCGCTGGCGCCGCGCGGGTCGGGCAACGACTTCGGCCAGGAGGCCATCGACACCCTGGTCAAGCTCATGGAGGACCACCGCGACGAGGCGGTGGTCATCGTCGCCGGGTACACCAACGAGATGCAGCGCTTCCTGGACTCCAACCCCGGTCTGGCCTCGCGGTTCAACCACCAGGTGGAGTTCCCCGACTACAGCGACGACGAGCTGGTCACCATCGTCGAGCGGATGGCGAAGGGGTCGGGGTACACCTGCGGCGAGCAGACGGTGACGGCCCTGCACGAGCACTTCTCGGGGGTGGTCCGCGACGTGAACTTCGGCAACGCCCGCTACGCGCGCCAGGTGCTGGAGCGGATGATCACCCGTCAGGCGGGCCGCCTGGTCAACGGCGTCCAGAACGCCACCAGGGAGGACTTCACCACCCTGCTGCCCGAGGACATCCCGACCCGCTGACACCCGCGGCCCGCGCGGGATGCTCGGTGTGGCGGGGCGGCTCCCTCCCGGAGGACGGCCCCGCGGCGTCCTCCGGGAGGGAGCCCGGTCACGGACTCAGCCGTGGCCGGGCGCGTGCCCGCCGACTTCCTCGCGCAGCTGTTCCAGCACCCCCGACAGCAACCGCGACACGTGCATCTGCGAGTACCCCAACCGGTCCGCGATCTCGGACTGGGTGTGGTCCCCGAAGAACCGCAACCGCAGGATCTCCCGCTCACGCGCGGGCAACCGCGCCAGCGCGGGCTTGAGCGACTCGCGCTCCACCACCCGCTCCAACGCCGCGTCCTCACTGCCCAGGTGGTCCTCCAGACGCGTCCCCTCCTGCCCCTCGGCGTCGGAGGAGTCCGGCGCGTCCAGCGACAGGGAGCGGTAGGACTCCGAGACCTGCGCCAACTCACTGACCTCGGCCTCGGGCAACCCCATCTCGTGGGCCAGCTCCGCGATCGTGGGCGTACGCGCGTGCTCCTGCTGGAACTCCCCCGTCACCCGGCGCAGCTTCACCCGGTTCTCCTGGTGGCGGCGCGGCACCCGCACCGCCCAGGTGTGGTCGCGGAAGTGCCGTTTGATCTCCCCCGTCACCGTGGGCAGCAGATAGGAGATGAAGGGCTTGCCGCGGGCCGGGTCGTAGCCGCGCACGGCCTTGACCAACCCCACCATCGCGGTCTGCCTCAGATCCTCCAACGGCTCACCGCGGCCCCCGTAGCGACGCGCGATCTTGTTGATCAACGGCTGGTAGAGCACGACCACCCGCTCACGCAGGTCGTCGGCCCTCGGGTCGTCGTCCGCGAGGTCACGCAGTTGGGAGATCAGCTCCTCGGGGCGGACCTCCCCGGCCTCCCGGACCTCTTCGGTCCCCGTGTCCTCGGGGACGGTGTCCTCGACCGGCCTGCGTGGTCTGGGGATCACGGGCAGTCGGTCGGTGACGGTCGTTGACGTGTGTGTTTCGGTGAGAGACGTGGACAAGAGGAAACCCCCCGGTGCTCTGTCCTGTGTGCTCATGTACCTGCCTGGGCAGGACACCGGCGGCGCGATCCCGCGCGTGACCCGCGGGGCCGGTGGCCCTGTGGCTGGCGGGACAGCCGCGATGCACAGACTAGGTTCCCTCAGGAACGGCTTCAAAAGCCGCGGATCCAAATTTTTGTTGCCATAAGACAATTATCTTGCAAAAAGCGGCAAAGTACCTCAAATTCGACACGGGACACCCGCTCGGCCCGCGACTCCGCTCCCCGTGCTCCCGAGGCACTGCGGCGCGCCTCCCCGCACAGGGGTGCCCACGCCGGTCGGATACACAGTCGCACGGTTCCGGGCGTCGGACGCGATCCGACACGTGCGGGCCGCCCCGGAAGGCCCCCGCGACACAGTCACCTTGGGCGCATCAATAAACACTGAGAGTGACACTAGGGTGGGCGTCATGACCGTTCCGAACCTGTCCCTGAACAACGGTGTCGAGATCCCGGCCCTCGGTTTCGGCGTCTACCAGACACCGCCCGAGCAGACCGTCTCCGCCGTCGAGACGGCCCTGGCGACCGGTTACCGGCACGTCGACACCGCGGCCGCCTACGGCAACGAGCGCGAGGTCGGGGAGGCGATCCGCCGCGCGGGCCTCGACCGCTCGGAGGTGTTCGTCGAGACCAAGGTCTGGATCAGCGACTACGGGTACGAGGAGACGCTGCACGCCTTCGACAAGAGCGCGGGCAAGCTCGGCGTCGACCGGATCGACCTGCTCATCCTCCACCAGGCCCTTCCCGGCGAGTTCGACCGCACCCTCGCGGCCTACAGGGCGCTGGAGAAGCTGCTGGCCGACGGCGTGGTGCGGGCGATCGGGGTCAGCAACTTCACGCCCCAGCACCTGCGGCGGCTCCTCGCCGAGACCGAAACCGTGCCCGCGGTGAACCAGATCGAGGTCCACCCCTACTTCCGGCAGTCCGACCTGCTCGCCTTCGACGCCGAGCACGGAATCCTCAACCAGGCCTGGTCGCCCATCGGCGGCATCACCTTCTACCGCGACGGGAGCAGGGGCTCCACGCTCCAGGACCCGGTCATCGGCGAGATCGCCCGGGCGCACGGTAGGACACCCGCCCAGGTGATGCTGCGCTGGCACCTCCAGCAGGACCGGCAGGTGATCCCCAAGTCGGTGACGCCCTCGCGGATCGCGGAGAACTTCGACGTGTTCGACTTCGAGCTCACCGCCGACCAGCTCGCCGCCGTCGACGCGCTCGACACCGGGGTACGCGGCGGGCCGGAGCCGGAGGACATCACCCGGGAGAACGCCTGGATCGACGTTCCGGAGGCCTGAGGACGCCGAGGTCCCGGCGCGCGGGCCCGGGAGGACCGGGAGCCCGGGTCTACCTCGGGGTCAGCGGGCTGGCCAGGAGCAGCCCGGCTCCCGTGGCCGTGCCCGCGCCGACACCGTCCAGGCACAGTTCCTGGAGCGCCTCGCTGTCGCGCACCACGGCCTCACCGGTGAAGTGGTACCGCGCGGGCCTGCCGCCCAGGTGCTTCCACTTCACCGAGGTGACGTCCAGCGCGCCCGCGAACTTGCCGTCCAGCCAGCCCTCGAACTCCTCCTCCGGAAGAGGGACCCGCTTGCCGCGCGGGCGCGTCCCCTCACCGGCGGGCTCCGCCCCGCGCTGCGCGGTGGGCGCCGTGATGAGCTCCCAGCGGACGGTCTCGCCCTCGGAGTACCGCGGCATCGGGTGGATCGCGGCGGATGTCGCGCCGGGGACCTTGCCCCAGGCGGGGGCGGTGTCGGAGCTGACCACCAGCGTGCTCGGCGAGGTGCGCGCCCACAGCACGCGGGCGTCGGACTCGGGGTCGGGGTCGACCGCACTGCGCACGGCCTGCCCCATGACCGCCCACTGGTCCATCCGGGCACTGCGCTTGGGGTCGAGGTTGATGCGGGACAGGTACAAGGAGTTCCCCTCCGGGGCGTCCCCGCCGGAGCGGGGGTTCGTGTTCGTTTTCGGTCGCGGGCCGTCGAGGATCACCTCCGCCCGGGACGGAGTTCCCACTGTACGAGGCACTGGGCCCCGGGTCGGCCCTTCCTGGTCCGTGCGCACCCCGGCGCCGAGGGGGCGGACGCGGCGGACTGAGCGGACGCCGGAGCACGCCGGTACCGGCCGAGGTCGTGGACGACATCCTCAACGACGTGGGCTGACGGCCCACCTGAGCCCGGTTCGACCCCACCCGAACCCCACCGAAGACGCAGAGAGAGGCCCGCCCTGGGCGGGCCCATCATCGAGAACCGCGCGAATGCCGTCTGGACCTCGCTGATGCTCGGCCCCACCCAGGTCACCACGGCACTCGTGGAGGAACCGGTAGTTGTCGGCCTCCTGGTGGTGCTGCTCACCGCCGCCCGGCGCCCGGTGTGGGAGGTCTACACCGCCGCGGTTCTGGCCAAGGTCGCCTATCACCTCGCCTACGGACTGCCCGTGCTCGCGCTGGTCCCGGCAGCGCTGGTCATCGTGTTGCTCTACCACCGGACCGGTCGGCTGTGGCCGGTGATCCTCGCCCACGCCGCCTACAACCTCTGCTTCTCCGCGCTCGTCATCGGCTGGCCCACGATCTTCGGCTGACCCCTGTCAACCGCGGGGCTCCTCCGTCCTTCCCCTGGAGAAAGACCCGCGTCGCGGTCCCGCCTCACACCGAGGCGGGACCGCGTCCCACAACCGACCAGCCGGGGCCAGGTGACCTCTGCCATGTCCCCACCACAACAGGAACACGATGAGCACACGCCCACACGATGACTTGACCGGTGCCCCCACCCAGGTCCAGCACATGGCCGCCCTTGGTCACCGCCGCAACATCACAACCACCGTCACCAAGGACCAGGGTGTTTATCACGTCACCATCTCCTCCACCGAGCACGACCGGCGCATCGAAGTGCGCTTGGTCCGCCGCGGACGCCGCTGGGTCAACGACCACGTTGCACTCTACGAAGGCGATACCGAGGTAGATCTTGAGGGAGGCATCGCGGGAATGCTGCGCGCCCTGAGCCAGTCCGGTGACCTGGTCGGCTCCCCGACCGCGAACACCCGCCACCAAGGCACCAACCCGACCCTGACGACCCGATCACACACCATCATCCGTGTCTAAACCACAACCGTGTCCCTCCTCTGTGACGCGGTTAGTGCTCGATGACCCGCAGGTAGTCCTCGGTGAGGCGCTCCCCGGCGGGCGGGGTGAGGCCGTCGAGCTTGGCGAGCTGCTCGTCGGTCAGCTCGACACCGTCGGCAGCCGCGTTCTCCTCCAGGTAAGCCACCTTCTCGACCCCGGGAATCGGGACGATGTTGTCGCCCTGGGCCAGCAGCCAGGCCAGCGAGACCTGTGCCGGGGTCGCCCCGGCCTCCGCCGCGACCGCCTCCACCTCGTCGACGAGGCGCAGGTTGCGCTGGAAGTTCTCCTCGGTGAAGCGCGGGTTGGTGGTGCGGAAGTCGCCTTCGTCGAACCAGTCGGTCGAGCGGATTCTGCCGGTCAGCATGCCGTGTCCGAGCGGGGCCCACGGTACGAAACCGATACCGAGCTCCTGGGCGAGCGGCAGCACCTTGCCCTCGGCGAACCGCTCCCACAGGGAGTACTCGGTCTGGAGCGCGGCCACGGGGTGCACCGCGTGAGCGCGGCGGACGGTGTCGGCACCCACCTCGGACAGGCCGTAGGCGCGGATCTTGCCCTCCTCCATCAGCTCCACCAGGACGCCGACCGTTTCCTCAATGGGAGTGTCCGGGTCCAGGCGGTGCTGGTAGTACAGGTCGATGCGGTCCGTGCCGAGCCGCCGGAGAGAGCCCTCGACCGCGGTCCGGACGCTCTCAGGGCTACTGTCCAGGGCTCCTTCGCCACGGCCCGAGTACGAGATGAAGCCGAACTTGGTGGCCAGCACGGCCTCGTCCCGCCTGCCCTTGAGCGCGCGGCCGACGATCTCCTCGTTGGTGTACTGACCGTAGACCTCGGCGGTGTCGATGAGGTTCACTCCCATCTCCAGAGCCCGGTGGACGGTGCGGATCGACTCGCTCTCGTCCTTCCCGGCTCCGGTGTACAGGGCATCGCTCATGGGCATGGCGCCCAGGCCGATGCGCGAGACCCTCAGGTCACCCAACGTGCTGTGCTTCATGGTGCTGCTCCGTTGTCGTGCTCGTGCGGACGGGCTGCTCCGACTTCCGGAACCCGTCCCGGGGCACGCCTGCACGCCCGCGACGGTCCGCCCGTGGACTGCGCGACGCCCCCGGCAGCCGGGTTCGCGTCGCTGGTGTCCAGCGTGCTGGGTTTTCGGCTGATGTGGCAGACCGCGCTGTTCCAGGGAGTCGCCAGCGGGGGCATGACACGTCCCCTCACGCACGTAAAGAACCAGGACACGTCAAAAAGCATTCATGGTCTTGGCGCTGCGCACCACGTCAGTGCGTCCAGAGGCATGCGGAAGTGCCCGAAGGGCGCCCGCAGAGGGCCGGGGGCCCGGACTGTGGTCCGCCCCGGGAACTGAGCGGCGGCCGTCGTACCGGTGGACTCCCGAACGGCCGTTGCCCCCAGGGGCGTTGCCTCCGGACGCGACCTCTCGGCCAGCCGAGGCCTCGGGAAGGTCGGACCTACTCCTCCCGCTGTGTGGCACGCTCTCCGGACGCGGGAGCGCCGGTCCAGCTGGCGAGGATCCTGAGGGCCTCGGCGGAGGAGGAGTCGGGTTCGGGGGTGTAGATGACCAGGGTCTGGTCGGGGTCGCCCTCTACGGCCAGGACCACGTAGTCGAGGCTGAGTTCGCCCACGAGCGGGTGGTGGAGGCGTTTGGTGCCGCTGGTGTGCGCCAGGACGTCGTGGTCGGCCCACATGCGGCGGAAGGTGTCGCTGTGCACGGACAGCTCCCCAATCAGTTCGGTGAGCTGGGGGTCGTCGGGGTGGCGTCCTGCGTACAGGCGCAACAGGGCCACGCAGTCGCCGGCGATGCGTTCCCAGTCGACATAGAGCGTGCGGGCGGCCTCGTCGAGGAAGACGAAGCGCGCGAAGTTGCGCTCGCGGCGGGGCCGGGCCTCGAAATCGATGAAGAGCGCGGAGGCGAGCCGGTTGGCGGCCAGCACGTCCGTGCGCCGGCCCTCGACCACCGCGGGAACGCTGAGGGCCTCCAGGGCTTGGTACAGGACCGGACGGACCCTCTGCGGGGCGAGCGGGCGTTTGCGGCGGGCCCGGGTCACCGTGGGTTGGGTGAGGTCGAACAGGTGGGCGCGTTCGGTCTCATCCAGACGCAGGGCGCGGGCCACAGCCTCCAGAACGCTGGTGGAGACGCCCTTGGCCTGGCCCCGCTCCAGGCGGATGTAGTAGTCGACGCTGACCCCGGCGAGCTGGGCGACCTCCTCGCGGCGCAGCCCCGGCACCCGGCGGGCGCCCTGGTGCGGGGCGAGGCCGGTCTGTTCGGGTGTGATCCGGGCCCGGCGGGTGCGCAGGAACTCACGGATCTCGGCGCTGCGGTCCATGAGTCCACCGTATGCGCCGCCCCCGCTCATGTGCGGCACGTAAAGGGGTACTGGCGGACCCCTGGACGAACCGTGCCTTCTCGGGGTCCTCCGGCCGGGCTCGCCGGTGGTTGTCTGAATGGCAGGGCTTACCGCCCTGGTCAGGGCCCGTGTCCTGGATTTGCGGAACGGATCCGTTCGTCCCGCCCGGACGTCCACCGGGTGGATGCCGCCGAGGGGGCGGCCCGCTTCCCCGACGGCACCGCGCGACCTGACCGCACACCACCGGGCGCCGGACACGACGCCCGGAAGGGAAGGGAAATCCGCCATGAGCAAGGTCATCTTCGTCACCGGCGCCGGGCGCGGTCTGGGCACCGACATCGTCCACCAGGCCCTGGATGCCGGCCACCAGGTCGTCGCCACCGGCCGCCGCCCCCGGGACGTGGAGGAGACACTGGGCGGACCGCAGGAGAACCTGCTGGTCACCCGGTTGGACATCACCGACCTGGAGCAGGCCGAGGCGGCCGCGCAGGCGGCCGTCGACCGCTTCGGCCGCATCGACGTCCTGGTCAACAACGCCGGTCTGTTCTACGCCGGGTTCTTCGAGGAGATCAGCCCGGCGCAGTTCCGTCAGCAGATCGAGACCAACGTCTTCGGCACGATGAACGTCACCCGCGCGGTCCTGCCCGTGATGCGCCGACAGCGCGGCGGACACGTGATCACCCTCAGTTCGGTGGCCGGCCTGGTGGGCCAGGAGTTCGTCGCCGCCTACTGCGCGTCGAAGTTCGCGGTCGAGGGCTGGATGGAGTCCCTGCGGTTCGATCTCGCACCCTTCGGGATCGACACGACCATCGTCGACCCGGGGTTCTTCCGCACCGAACTGCTCGTCGAGGGCTCCTCGACGATCTGGCCGGAGTTGTCCATCGACGACTACGCCGAGCGCACCGCAGAGACGATCCAGGTGTGGAAGGGCATGAACGGCCGGCAGAGCGGCGATCCCGCCAGGCTCGCCCGGGCCCTGGTGACCATCGCCGAGCAGGAGCAGCCGCCGCTGCGCTTCGTCGCCGGAGCCGACGCCATCGAGGGCGCCCAGGCCAAGGCCCAGGAACTGTCGGCGCAGGCCCAGGCCTCCCGCGCACTGGGCGGAAACCTCGCCCATGACGACGCCTGACCTCACGGTCCTCGGCGCGCCGCAGGAGCACCGCACGCTCCGCGAGCCGACCCACTCCGTCTGATCCGTTCCGCGCGAGGACGTGGTGGGAACCCGGATTCCCTCGCCGTCCCGCCGCGGTCACCCGCGCTGTGTGATCCACACGCTCGTGCCCGCGCACCGAAAAGGAAGAGTTCATGACCAAGAAGCTCACCGGTACCGTCGCGATCGTCACCGGCGCCAGCAGCGGCATCGGCCACGCCACCGCCCTGGAACTGGCTAGTCAGGGGGCGTCCGTGGCCCTCGTCGCCCGCCGCCGGGACCGCCTGGAGACGCTGGCCGCCGAGGTCCAGAAGGCCGGCGGCACCGCCCAGGTCATGCCGACCGACATCACCGACCGGGACCAGGCCGAGACCGCCGTCAACGCGACCGTCGAGCGCTTCGGGCGCCTGGACATCCTCGTCAACAACGCCGGGCTCATGATCCTCGGGCCCTTCGCGGACGCCGACGTCGCCGACTTCGACCGCATGATCGCGGTCAACCAGCAGAGCCTGCTCTACATGACCAAGGCCGCCCTCCCGCACCTGCGCAGGGCCGCAGAACAGGGACCCCGCGACGTCGCCGACATCGTCAACGTCTCCTCCATCGCCGGCCGCGTCGCCTGGGCGGGGTTCGGCGCCTACAACATGACCAAGTTCGGCGTGAACGGGTTCACCGAGGCACTGCGCCAGGAGGTCACGCAGAGCCACGTGCGCGTGGGCGTCATCGAGCCTGGCGCCGTGGACACCGAGCTCCAGTCGCACAACACCGAGGAGATCCAGAACGGGATCGCCGCGTTCCCCGCCGACAAGGAGATGCTGGAGGCCGGGGACATCGCTGACGGTGTCCTCTACATGGTCACCCGGCGCCGCCGCACCTCCATCGGTGAGCTGTGGATCATGCCCACCGACCAGGTCTGACTCCACCCCACACGGGCTGGTGTGCTTGTGGCGGCCGGGGTGCGCGCCCCGGCCGCCACCGGTGGACGGAAGGCCGCACCGGCCAGCGGGAAACGGCGACGGCGCCCCCGCGCCGACGGGAGCCGTGACGACCCGTCCGCGGACACGTCACAGCTCCCGTTCCTCGGGGCTACTGCACCGACCAGCCGCCGTCGGAGGGCAGCACGGCACCATTGACGTTGACGCCGTCGTCGCTGAGCAGGAACGTGATCGACGCGGCGAGCTGCGCGGGCATGGCGATCGGGGGGATGAGGGCGATGAACTCGCCGACACGGCTCTGCCCGAACTCCGAGGCACCCGCCGGACCGGCCATGCCGGTGGCCACGCCGCCGGGCGCCACGGCGTTGACGCGGATGCCGTGAGGGCCGTACATGAACGCCGAGCTGCGGGTGATCCCCACGACGGCGTGCTTGGAGGCGGTGTAGGCCGCCCCGGAGGTGGAGCCCTTCAGGGCCGCCTCCGAGGCCACGTTGACGATCGAGCCCCGGCTCGCCTCCAGCATCGCCGGGACCACGGCCCGGGTGAGCCGGAACAGCCCGTCGACGTTGACGGCGAAGACCCGCTCCCACAGCTCGTCGGAGACCTCGTGGATCGGTGAGAAGTCGTCGCCGATACCGGCGACGTTGGCCAGCCCGTCGATACGCGGCCCGGCCTGCTCCATGATGCGGGCGATGTCGTCGGCCTCGGTCAGGTCGGCCGTCACCGGGACGACGTCGCCGCCGGACAGCTCCGCGGCCAGGCTCTCCAGGCCCGCGGCGGAGATGTCGACGGCGACGACGCGTCCGCCCTCGCGGGCGACACGGGACGCGGTGGCGCGACCGATCCCCGACGCGGCGCCGGTGATGATCACTGTGCGGTCCGCGAACCGCCCGGCCACGGCGCGCTCACGCCAGCGGGACGCGTCGGCCGCCTCCGGGATGACGCCGCCGTTGACCCGCCTGACGAGGCCGTCGATGACGTCCTGGCCCAGCGCTCCCTGGCTGAGCTCGACGAGGTGCTGGAGTGGAAGGTTGCGGATGGGGGCGAAGGACTGCTCGCCGACCCCGAACTCGGTGAGCAGCCCGGACAGGGCGGCCTTACCCTCGGGGCGGGCCAGCCATTCGCCGATCGAGCTGTCCGCGGTCAGCGGTGTTTCGTCGTTGCTCATGTCTTCTCCTTGATGCTGGGACCCTGAGGTCGACCAGGTGAATCCTTCTTGGTTGGCCGGGCGGCCCGGCGGGGCCGGATGTGACGGGTGATTCCCCGCGGTGGTTCGGCCCGGGCACGTCATCAGTGCCCGGCCGCGAGCTTGACGGCGATGACGATCCCGCCGATGAGCAGGTTGGCCACTCCGCTGACAACGGCCGCGAAGGCGCCCGCTCCCATGCGCTTGCCCGACACGCAGCCCCACAGGAACATCGCCGCGGCGCCCACCGCGACCGAGACGTGGAGCGCGGTCGTGAGGGGGAGGACGTGGAGTGCGGACAGACCCACGAACACCAGGGGGCCCGCGCCCGCCGTCATCAGAGGGCTGGTGGAGGACAGCATGTGGCGGAGCTCGGCCCCGGGCATCATGCGCCCCTGGGCGATCCGGTATGCCTGTATCTCCGCGGAGAGCGTCGCCAGCCACAGACCGAGCGAGGTCCCGACCACGGACAGGGTGACCGACAGATGGGTGGCCGAGCCGGACAGTGCCAGCCCGAGCGTGACCGCGATGATCGTCAGCTCCGCGTAGATCCGTTCCTTGAGGCGCCCGGCGATCCGCGAGATGTCGCGGAGGTCGGCGCTGTCTCCAACGGGTTCGGTCACCATGTGTCGCCTTAGAGGATGAAAGAACTCTGCTCGCCGCCACGCCCGCCGATCGGCCGTGTGGCGCCACCTGTGCGGTCCCCGGTGTTCCGGCCCGGGTCGGTCCGCGCCGTCTCGGGGCCCCGGCCCCTGACGGCCTGCGCAGGACTCGTCCGCGGTCCCGCGCAGGCCGCTCGGATCGGATACCTGGCCGAGCCCGTGTCGGGCTCGGCCGGGATCCGTCCCTCACATGTAGTAGCCGCCGTTGACGCCGATGGTCTGGCCGGTGACGTAACCGGCGCCATCGGAGCACAGGAACGCGCAGGTGGCCGCGATCTCCTCGACCGTGCCCGCCCGGCGCAGGGGCATCCGGGCTCCGGCTGCCTCGACGTTGAGGCTGCCCTCCCTCTCGGACTGGCGTGCCATGGGCGTGTCGATGATCCCGGGCGGGACCGTGTTGACGGTGATGCCGTCGGGGCCGAGCTCGAAGGCCAGCGCCTTGGTCAGGGAGATGACCCCGCCCTTGGCCGCGGCGTAGTGGGCCCTGTTGGGTGCGCCGGACTGCGCGCTGGCCGAGGAGATCGTAACGATCCGCCCCCAACCGGCGGCCCGCATGTCCGGGACCACCGACTGCACGCAGTGGAACGTGCCGGTGAGGTTGACGGCCAGGACGCGATCCCACTCGCGCGGCGTGATGTCGGTGACCGGCATGAAACCCTCTACGCCAGCGGAAGTAACCATGATCTGGATCGGGCCGAGTTCCTCGCGCACGGCGTGTACGGCGGCGTCGACCCGGTCGCGGTCGGTGACGTCGACCTCCCGGGCCAGCGTTTCGGCGCCCAGTTCCCCGGCGGCCTTGCGTACCGCGTCGCCCTGTCGGTCGAACAGGGCGACGCGGTGCCCCTGCTCGGCGAGACGCCGGGCGATGGCGAGCCCCATACCGGAGGCCGCGCCGGTGACCACGGCCACCCGGCCGGTCTCCGCGCGCTTCGTGTCCGAGCCGCTCATCGTG
>NZ_CBDRFA010000123.1:0-16347 GCF_965343085.1 Nocardiopsis synnemataformans
CCTGGAGGCCGGCGACCACCAAGGCCGATCCTCACCACCGCATCCCCGACCTGGTGGGGCGGGACTTCACCGCCGCAGAGCCGGGGCGCAAGCTCGTGGGAGACGTCACCTATATCCCAACGTGGGAGGGTTTTCTCTACCTAGCGACCGTGATCGGCTGCTGCACCAAGAAGGTCGTCGGGTGGTCGATGGCCGATCACTACAAGACACCGCTTCTGGAGGCCGCTATCGATATGGCCGCATCCAATATCGACATCCACGAGGGAGCTGTTTTTCACTCCGATCGTGGCTCGAACTACACGTCGATGCGATTCGCTGACAAACTCTCTGGCATGGGGATGCGCCAGTCGGTCGGCCGGACCGGTGTGTGCTGGGACAACGCTATGGCCGAATCCTTCTTCGGTGCGCTGAAGAACGAGTGGCTGAACCGCTTCGAGTTCACGGACCGGGCTAAAGCCAGGCGTCAGGTTGTCAAGTACATCGAAGGGTTCTATAATCGGCGGAGGCTTCATTCGGCACTCGGGTACAGGACTCCCCAAGAGGTTGAGGACGAGCATCTGAGCTATCGTCTCGCCGCCTGACAGTTCACAAGAGAAGCTGTCCGGAATTTTGATGGCCCCTCACGAAGATCCCTCAACGGAACCCTCCGACCTGGGCGGATACTCATCGGCGCAGGTCGCTGCGGAGCTGGAACTACCTGATGCAGTAATTACCGAGCTGCTGAGGGTGGCAGAGGAGGGCACAGCACACCTGAAGGTATTAACTGTCTGAAGTGATTCTCTACCTAGATGAGTAATTCCAAGGGGTGCTTGGCCTGAGCACAAGGCGAGGGAGCCCATGGTGGTGTTGTGACGCACAACCTGAACTCCCTCGCCTCAGCACTGTACGCCCACACCAACGCCTTCCTCAAAGAACGCCCGGACCTGGCCCCCTGGCGACCCCAGATCGGTATCCGACCCCGCCTGTCCGACGCCGACCTGGTCACCCTGGCCCTGATGCAGGCCATGCTCGGCCACACCAGCGAGGCCCGGTGGCTGCGTTACGCCCGCACCCACCTGTCCGAGCAGTTCCCCTACCTGCCCCAACAAAGCGGCTACAACAAACGCCTGCGCAAGGCCACCGGACTCATCCGAGCCCTCATCCGCCACCTGGCCACCGACACCACCGCCTGGACCGACGACGTGTGGGTGGTCGACTCCACCCCCATCGAGTGCGCCCGCTCCCGCGAGACCGTCAAACGCTCCGACCTGGCCGGATGGGCCCAATACGGGTACTGCGCCTCCCACTCGCGCTACTTTTGGGGGCTGCGCCTGCATCTGGTGTGCACGCTGAGCGGCCTGCCCATCGCCTACGCGTTGACCGGGGCCAAAGCCGATGAGCGCACCACGTTGCTGGAGATCTTCGAGATGGATCCCGACCTGGTCGCCCAACGCCCTGGGCAGATGCTGGCCGCGGACAAGAACTACTACGGGCGCGACTTCGAACGCGCCCTGGCCGGGGCGGGTCTGCGGCTGTTGCGTCCGGCCCGCAAGGGTGAGCCCCCACGGGCCGGGGCAGAGCTGTTGCGGCCGGTGCGCCAGGTCATCGAGTCCATCAACCAGACCTTCAAGGGGCAGTTGGACCTGGAACGCCATGGTGGGCGCACCCCGGACGGAGTGATCGCGCGGGTCCTCCAGCGCGTGCTGGCGCTGACCGTCGCGATCTGGCACAACGACCGCACCGGCCAGCCGGTCCTACGGTCGTTGACGGCTTATGACCACTGACCCCTTGGAATTACTCATCTAGTGTCCTAAGTCGAGAGTTCATGGGCGGTTGCAGGGTGGGATGATGCCGGGTCCGAAGCCGTTGTTGCTGGAACTGTCCGATCACGAACGCAGGGTGCTGCGGGGCTGGTTGCGCAAGCAGACGGCGTCCCAGGCGCTGGTGCTGCGGTCGAGGATCGTGCTGGCGTATGCGGAGGGCCGGCCGAACGCGGAGGTCGCGCAGGACACACCAGTGTGGCATGTACCGGATCCACCGAAGCCGGTACATGCCACACAGCTCCATAAGACCCGGTACATGCCAGTTCCTGATCAAGAACGTCGAGCATCCCCTCGACGGTGGGTTCGCCACCCACCAGCCGGTACAGGGTCCGCTCGGAAGCGACTTCCCCAGCCGTACGGCAGCACGGCGTCACGCTAACCCCACGCACAATGACCGGCGGATGGGCAACCCTAACCGAGTATCCGCGTCAACGGCGACATCGATGCTGGTCGGGTAGAGTCCACCAGCGGCTCTCGTCATGCGGAGTCGCCGGGTATCACGCGCAGGTTGATGTCCGGGGCGGCCACGGCGTCCTGCTCCCCCAGGAGTCCCAGCGCCGTAGCTACCGTCATCTGAGCAACCGCCTGCAGGTTATAGCCCACCGTCGTGAGCCGTGGATTGGTCACCTGCGAGAGCGGCGTGTGATCCATGCCGATGAGACCGATGTCGGTGGGGACCCGCCATCCTCGGACACCGGCCGCAGTGAGCAGGGTGATGGCGATGTCGTCGTTGTAGCACGCGACGCCGAACCCCGGTTCGAGTGAATCGAGTGCGGCTGCGGCGTCATCCAGATTGATTCCGAGACCGATGGTCGTGGGTGCCGGCAGGCTCGCGCTCTGGCATACCGTCCTGATCGCGGCTTCTCGGTCCGCGCTGTAGGGATCTTCCCGACGATCGCGGAGATGGGCGAAAGCGATGCGTTGATATCCTCGCGCCACGAGATGTTCCGTCTGGATGCGCCCGATCTCGTGATTGAGGTTCCATCCCTCGAAGCCTTCGCCCGTCGATGTGTCGAAGCCGGGGATGCCGCGCTCGGAGAGCACTTGTCGCTCCGCCTCGCTGAATGGCTGCAGAGACAGCACGGCGCGGGGTTGCATGCCGGCGACGATTCGGTCCAGGGACGACGCGGACTGCGTCGACAGCCGTAGGACAAGTGTCAGGCCGTGCTGTGCGAGCAGATCGGTGACGGTGTCGAAGATGTCCTGCAGGTTGCCGCCGAACGTCGTGTTCGGTACCAGCGCGATGACGAAGTCGCTCAACCCCTTGCGCAGCATGCGTCCTGCGACTGAGGGCTCGTAGCCGAGCTTCTGCGCGGCTGCCAGGACGCGTTGCACGGTCTCGGCGGTGAACCGGTGGGTGTGCCCGTTGAGGACCTGACTGACGGTGGCTCGCGACAAGCCCGCGTGTCGCGCCACATCTGCGCTGGTTGCTCCCATGGCTCCTTCTCATCGACACGTGATGATCACCTTACCGATTATCTCGTGACACTAGGGATTGACACGTGATACCTGGCGGTGCTCTACTCCGTTATCACGTGTTAATGGACTGTTGCCGCGTGATGGCAGCGACGCACCGACCGGGCAGTCCGGTCTTGATGACAAGGAGTCCTCATGTCGGACAATCCGATCGAGTTCTCGGCCCCCGGATCTCCCACCGCGCCTGCGCAGCAGGCACCTGTCGCCGAGATTCCGGAGGGGACACCGGCCACCGGTCCGGTGCGTACGCCGGTGAAGGCGAAGTACATCGTGTTCCTGTTGTGGGCGATGTTCGGCGCGTACATCGCGCTCGTCGCGCCGATCGGTTTGTCCCTGTCTCTGAGGATCCAGGAGCTGGCACCGGCGAACGTCGAGGTGCTCGGGTACGTCATCGGCATAGCAGCGGTCGTGACCACGGTCACCGGGCCGCTGATGGGTATCTGGAGCGACCGTACAAGGTCGCGGTTCGGGCGGCGCCGACCGTTCGCGTTCGGCGGCGCCGTCGCTGGCATCATCGGGCTCGTCGTCGTCGCGACCGCCGGCTCGGTGCCGGTGGTGCTGCTCGGGTGGATCATCACCTCCTCCGGGTGGAGCGTCACGATGAACTCGCTCATCCAGTCGCAGGCCGACCGGTTGCCCGAGTCGCAGTACGGACGTGTGGCAGGCATGACAGGGTTCGTCCAGATGGTCGCACCGGTCGCGGGCGTCGGGCTTGCCAGCGCTTTCATCGGCAACAACTTCCTGGTCTTCCTCGTGCCTGGCGCCGTGGGTCTCATCGCGGTGCTGTGTTGGGTGCTGTTCGTCCGTGAACATGACACCCGAGACATGGAGTTGGCGGACCGGCTGAGCCTTGGCAAGACCCTTGGCAGCCTGGTCTTCAACCCGCGCCGCTACCCCGACTTCGCGTGGAACTGGCTCGCTCGCCTGCTCTTCATGACGGGGGTGACGTTCTCCTCCACGTACACCTCACTGTTCTTCGCCTCGCGGCTCACAGCCAGTGGGCAGGTCGCCGACATCGGCGGGATCATCGCCATGCTCTCTTTGGTCAGCGTCGTCGTCACCGGCGTCGGCGCGCTTCTCGGCGGGTTCCTGTCCGACAAGCTCAAGCGACGCAGGACCTTTGTTCTCGGTGCGGGCCTCGTCTACACCGCCGGCGCGGTGACCCTCGCGTTCGGCGGCAGCGACTTCGGCGTCCTTGTCGCCGGCTCGGGCCTCACCGGCCTGGCCCTCGGCGTCTTCTCGTCCGTCGACCAGGCAATCGTCCTCGGCGTGCTTCCCGAGAAGGACACGGACGCGGGCCGATTCCTGGGTATCAACGGGTACTCCACATCGATCGCGCAGGCAGTCGCCCCGCTGCTGGCCGCGCCGCTGATCCTGATCGGTGTGAGCGGGGACGAGAAGAACTACGGCCTGCTGTTTCTCGTCGCCGCCGTACTCACGCTCATCGCCGGTGCCATGGTCCAGTGGGGTGTTCGAAGCGTGCGCTAGACCCCGAGCCCCGCCAACCGCTCACGCACCTCTTGGAGAGAACCTGTGCTGTCAACCCTCTTCACAGACGGCTGGACCTTCCACCGTGCAGACGAAACAGCCGAAACTCCCGTACGCCTGCCCCACGACGCGATGCTCGGCGAGCCACGGTCGCAGGACCGCGGAACCGGCAACCACGGTGGCTACTTCCCAGGTGGCAGCTATGTGTACCGGAAGCAGTGGACCGCTCCCGTCGACACCGACGAACGCACCTACCGGCTGCGCTTCGAGGGCGTGTACGGCACTACCCGCGTCACGCTCGACGGGAAAGTGGTCGGTCGAAACAGCAGCCCGTACCGCGAGTTCACCATTCCTCTGACCGGTGTCTCGCCGGGCGACACCGCACTGATCGAGGTGGAAGTCGACAACCTCGCCGTGCCGAACAGCCGCTGGTACACGGGATCGGGCATCTATCGCCCGGTCTGGTTCGAGTCGGTCGGCCGTGTCCGGATCGCGCACGACGGGGTCCGCATCGTGACCCGAACGATCGGCGCGGGCCCCTCAGGGACGGACGCGATCGTCGATGTGGCGGTGCACATCGACGGACCGGTGCCAGCCGACGCGATCGCGGTGGTGGTGTTCGAGTACGGCGGGCAAACCGTGGCGCGCCGAGCGTCCGCCGTGAGAGACGCGGTCGTGAACCTCGAGATCCCGGTCGACGCGGCGCAACTGTGGTCCGCCGAGTATCCGCATCTGTACGACGTGAGCGTGCGCCTCACCGTAAACGGCGAGGCCATCGACGAACATCGTGACCGGATCGGGCTGCGCACGATCGAGGTCGACGCGCAACACGGTCTGCGGGTCAACGGCCACCCAGTCCTGCTGCGCGGCACTGCCGTGCACCACGACAACGGGCCGCTCGGCGCGGCCACGTTCGCCGCGGCGGAGCGCCGCCGGGCGCGACTGCTCAAGGAGGGCGGATACAACGCGATCCGCAGCGCCCACAACCCGCTCTCGCGCGCGTTCCTGGACGCGTGCGACGAACTCGGGCTCTACGTCATGGACGAGCTGACCGACGTCTGGTTCCGCCCGAAGACGCCACACGACGAGTCCACGCGCTTTCGGGAGGAATGGCGTGAGGACGTCGCCGCGATGATCGCCAAGGACCGCAACCGGCCCTCCGTGATCATGTACTCGATCGGTAACGAGATCGCGGAAGCGGCGACGGAATCCGGTGTCGACCTCGCGCGGGAGATCCGATCCTTCTTCGCCGAGGTCGATGCGACCAGACCCACGACGATCGCCGTCAACCCACTGCTGGCGATGATGGCCGCGAAGGCACAGGACCGAGACTGGGACGGGCCATCGGAGCGCAAGCCCGCCACCAGCACGGCGGCGAATCAGATGGCCGCGAAGATGGGCCGCCTCATGGTCTTGGCCTCGCGGCTGCCCGCCGCGGACCGGGCGACCCGCGACGTCTTCTCCGCCGTCGACATCGCCGGCTACAACTACGGCTACGCCAGCTACGCCAGGGCCCGGCGGCGATATCCCGACCGGGTCATCGTCGGAACCGAGTCGATGCCCGGCGACCTCCCCGCGATCTGGAAACGTGTGACCTCGGTGCCAGGAGTCGTCGGCGACTTCGGCTGGACCGGTTGGGACTACCTCGGAGAAGTCGGCCTGGGCTACTGGAGCTACGGTGCCGAGGTCGGCGGCATCGCCAAGCCCTATCCGGGGATCCTCGCCGGATGCGGCGTCTTCGACATCACCGGCGTACCTGGAGCTGCTCTCCTCCTCGCTCAGGCGGTCTGGGGAATCACCGAGAACCCGGGCATCGCCGTCCGGCCGCTGGACCGCGCAGGTCAACGGCCGAACAAGACACCCTGGTTGGCCTCGGACGCGCTGCCCAGCTGGTCCTGGCGAGGCCACACCGACACCGCCGACGTCGAGGTGTACTCCGCCCACGACCAGGTGGAGCTGATCCTGAACGGGCGCTCCGTCGGGCGCCGAGCCGCCGGAGCGCGCAAGGGCTACGTCGCGCGGTTCCGTGTGCCGTACGAGCCCGGCGAGCTGGTCGCGGTCTCGTACCGAGGAGGCATGGAAGCCGGCCGTACGACCCTCCGCTCCGCCGGGATCCCGCGCCTGCGGCTGCGTGCGGAGACGCAGCAGCTGCACGGCCCCGACGACCTCGCGTACGTCTGGGCCGAGCTGGCAGACGAGGACGGCATCGTCGACGTGTGCACCGACGACGAGGTCGCCGTGCGCGTGTCCGGTCCCGGCTCGCTCGCGGCGCTCGGCAGCGCAGCCCCGGCCACGACCGAGAGCTACACCGACGACGTCCACCGCACCTATCGCGGCCGCGCGATCGCCATCGTCCGGGGCGGGAAGCACCACGGTGACGTCACCGTCCACGCCAGCTCGAGGCGGCACGGCGAGACGTCGCTGACCCTGCCCTCGACGGGTGGCATCCAGATCCATGCGACTCGGGTCGCCGCGCATATCGGAAGGGACGCACAGTGACCTCCAACGAACCGATCCTCGCCGGGTTCTACCCGGACCCCTCCATCTGCCGGGCCGGCGACGTCTACTACCTCATCGCGTCGAGCTTCGAGTACCTGCCCGGCATCCCGATCCATGCCAGCACCGACCTGGTGACCTGGACTCCCGTCGGCAACGCGCTCACTCGGCCCACGCAGATCGCCGAGAACAGCGGGTACGGCAGCAGCGGGATCTTCGCGCCCACCATCCGTCACCACGACGGCCGATTCTGGATCATCGGCACCAATGTCAACGACATCCCGCACGGCCGCGGTCACTTCCTCATCCACGCCGCAGACCCGGCGGGCCCGTGGTCGGAGCCCGTGCACATCGCCGGGGCCATCGGGATCGACCCCGACATCGCCTGGGACGACGACGGCACCGCCCACGTGACGTGGTGCTCGCTCGACCCCTCTCAGCCAGGCATCCGGTCCGCGCCTGTCGACATGGAGACCGGCAACCTCCTGGCGTCGTCTCGGCAACTCTGGGAGGGCACGGGACTGGCCGTCCCGGAAGGACCGCACCTGTACCGCATTGGTGGTTGGTGGTACCTGCTGCTCGCCGAAGGAGGGACCGAACGCGGCCACACGGCGACGATCGCGCGGGCCCGCAGCCTGGGCGGGCCGTTCGAGCCAGCTCCGCACAACCCGATCCTGAGCCACCGCAGCCTCGCGCACCCGATCCAGAACACCGGTCACGCGGACCTGATTGAGCTCGCCGACGGCACCTGGGCGGCCGTCCATCTGGGGGTACGCCCCCGAGGGCAGTCGCCAAGCTTTCATGTCAACGGGCGCGAGACGTTCCTCGTCGGCATCGACTGGGTCGACGGCTGGCCCGTCATCGACGAACACCGCTTCAACGTCCCAGCCCACGACCGCGCTTTCTGTGAACACTTCGACAAGGTCGACCTGGACCCGCGTTGGCTCGGCGTCGGACGGTTCCCCTCGTCGTTCACCCGACCAGCAGCAGATGGCGGGCTCATCATCGACGCCGACGCCGGTGAAGGTTCGGCTCTCCTCGCCACCCGTGCCACCGACCTCCTCTGGAACGCCTCCGCGCGGTTCGACGGCCAGGGGATCGGGCGATTCCTGCTGCGGATCGACGACCAGCACTGGTACGGCCTGACCTACGACGGCGCCTCCGTCGAAGCCACGCTGTCGATCGGCCCCGTCCAGCACACCGTCGGCCGAATCGAGATCCCCGCCGGTGTCGTCCCTACCTTGAGGATCCGCGCGAAGGCGGCGCCCCTGCTGCCGCACGGCGTCTCGCTCGAACCGGACGTCATCGAACTCGCGGTGGAGGTCGACGGCGAGGAACACCCCATCGGCGACTTCGACGGCCGCTACCTCTCTACCGAGGTCGCCGGAGGCTTCACCGGCCGTGTGCTCGGCGTCGAGGCGCTCGCCGGCCCGATCCACCTGCGCGAGTTCACATATGCGCCCACGGCGGCGGCCGTCTGATCGACACACCCACCGACTCACCCTCTTCGGAACCTAAGGAAGCGATGACCACCTCGCCCTACCTCGACCCCACACTGCCCATCGAGGCCCGGGTCCACGACCTGCTGTCACGCATGAACATCGAGGAGAAGATCGGGCAGCTCACCCAGTACTTCTACCTCGGCGTGCCCGACCTGCCCGACGACTTCGACATCGAGGCGCTCCCGCCCGAACACCGGGCGTTCGTCGAGCTGCCGAAGCTCATCGAGGCCGAGATGGCCAAGGGCCATGTCGGCTCGACCCTGTTCGTGCACGACACGGCGACCATCAACCGGCTGCAGCGGATCGCGGTCGAGCAGACCCGCCTGGGGATCCCCCTGCTGTTCGGCTTCGACGTCGTCCACGGTCTTCGGACGGTCCTGCCCGCGCCGATCGGGCTCACCGCCAGCTGGGATCCGACCCTCATCGAGGACGCCCAAGCGGTTGCCGCCCGCGAGGCACGCGCGGTCGGCATCCACTGGACGTTCGCGCCCATGATCGACGTCGCGAGAGACCCGCGCTGGGGGCGGATCTTCGAGAGCGTCGGTGAGGACCCCGTGCTCGGCGCCGCGGTAGCCGCGGCCCAGGTGCGAGGCTTCCAGGGCGATCTCGGTGCCGACCGGATCCTCGCCGGTCCCAAGCACTTCGTGGGGTACGGTGCCGCGCGGGGCGGTCGGGACTACGAGGACGCCGAGCTATCCGACTCCGAACTCTGGAACGTGTACATCCCACCGTTCCGGGCAGCCATCGAAGCCGGCGCCGGGAACGTAATGAGCGCCTACATGGACCTCAACGGCATCCCCGCGGCCGCCAACCGCTGGCTGCTCACCGACATCCTTCGCAACGAGCTGGGCTTTGACGGGTTCGTCGTCTCGGACGCGAACGCCGTTCGCTCCCTGGAGACCCAGCACCTCGCGAAGGACCAGTCGGACGCCGCCGTCCGCGCGCTCACCGCCGGGCTCGACATGGAGATGGCCATGTCCGACGCCGCCTTCTCCCGCCTACCTCAGGCCGTCGCCGACGGCCAGATCAGCCTCAGCTCGATCGACACGGCGGTGCGCCGGGTTCTGAAGGCCAAGTTCCGGCTCGGCCTGTTCGAGAACCCCTACACCAACGAAAACGCTGTCGCCGCCGTGCTAGGCAGCACGTCTCACCGCGACCTCGCCCGCACGGCCGCAGAACGCTCGATCGTCCTGCTGAAGAACTCAGACGGCACCCTGCCGCTGAACTCCGACACGCATGCTTCCATCGCCGTCATCGGGCAGCTCGCGGACAGCAAGCGGGACCTGCTCGGTTCGTGGGTGTTCGACCACGACACGTCGGAGACGGTCACCATCCTCGAAGGGCTGCGCTCCCGGTTGAGGAACGCGGAGATCTCGTACACGCCGGGCGCCGGCATCACCGAGCGGCACTTCCCCTCGCAGTTCGACCGGGCGGACCCGACCATCACCGCCACGCCCGCCGACTGGGACGACGACACCGAGATCGCCAGGGCAGTCGAGATCGCGGCATCGGCGGACGTGGCCGTTGTGGTCGTGGGGCAGCGACAGAACCAGTCAGGGGAGAAGGCGTCCACCGGGACACTCGACCTTCCCGGACGTCAGCTCGAACAGCTGCAGCGCATCACCGCCACGGGCACCCCCGTCGTGGTCGTCGTCGTGTCCGGGCGACCCCTCGACCTGCGATGGGCGGACGAGCATGTCGGCGCCATCGTGCAGGCCTGGCACCCGGGAACACGCGGCGGCGACGCCGTGGCGGCCGTCCTGATCGGCGACACGTCGCCCGCGGGTCGGCTGCCGTTCACCTGGCCCCGTCACGTGGGCCAGGTGCCGATGATCTACGCGCACTACCGCACCTTCGAGCCGGAGAACGCCGGGTCCCGGTACTTCGAGGAGGAGAGCACACCCCTCTACCCGTTCGGGTACGGACTGTCCTACGCGAGCTTCGAGTACACCGACCTGCACCTCGACCAGGACGAGATCGCCATCGGCGACACCGCGTCGGTCCAGGTCACGGTCCGCAACACGTCGAAGCGCCCCGCCGACGAAGTAGTGCAGCTGTACATCCACCAGCGGTACGGGACGTCATCGCGTCCCCTGCGCGAGCTCAAGGGATTCCAGCGCGTCGCCCTCGGCCCCGGGGAACAGCGCACGCTCACGTTCCCGCTCGGCCCGCAGCAGCTGCGCTACTGGAGCTCTGCGACCCGTGGTCACGTCCAGGACGCGACCACGATCGACATCTGGGTCGGCGGAGACTCCACCGCCGCCCTCGCCACCACCCTGCGCGTGCGCCCATGAGATCGGCACACCTGACACCGAAGGAGCATCGATGACCGCACCACAGCCCACCTTCCTCTGGGGAGCCTCGACCGCCCCGCACCAGATCGAAGGCAACAACGTCAACAGCGACTGGTGGCTCTATGAGCAGCGGATGCCGCACTTCACCACAAGCGGCGACGCAGTCGACAGTTATCACCGCTACGAGGAGGACATGCGTCTCCTCGCGGACGCAGGCCTGAACGCGTACCGCTTCGGGATCGAGTGGGCGCGCGTCGAGCCGCTGCCCGGAGTGTTCTCGGTCGCCGAGCTCGCGCACTACCGGCGCATGATCGACACCGCGCTGCGCCTCGGCCTCACGCCCGTGGTGACGCTGCACCACTTCTCCAGCCCTCGCTGGTTCATCGAGGAAGGAGGGTGGCTCGGCGAGACCGCGATCGAGCGATTCACCGCCTACGTCACCCGTGTCTGCGACATTCTCGACGGGGTCGAGTGGGTGTGCACTATCAACGAGCCAAACATGTTCGCGTTCATGATCTACATGGCCGGTGCGATCAACGCCGATGCGGTGCCCGAGATGGACACTCCCACCGTGCAGCGTGAAGACGGTTTCGTCCTGCCGCGCCCCACCGCGGAGGCCACCGCACGGCTGATCGAGGCCCACCACACCGCTCGTGCGGTCGTTCGGGAGCGAACAGGTGCCGCCGTCGGCTGGACCGTCGCCAACCTCGCCCTGTACGCCACCGATCCGACTCATGAGAGCGCGCTACTCGAGGAGCGTCACGCCCGCGAGGACATCTTCCTCGAGGCCGCACGCGGCGACGACTTCATCGGCGTGCAGGCATACACCACACAGGCCGTCGACGAGAACGGCCCGGTGCCGCACCCACCGCACCCAGACAACACCCTCGTCGGCACCGCCTACCGTCCCGACGCGCTCGGCATCGCCGCCCGTCACACCTGGGAGCTCACCCAGGGTGTGCCAATCCTCGTCACCGAGAACGGCATCGCGACCGACGACGACACCCGCCGCATCGCCTACACCTCGGAGGCGCTCACCCACCTGTTCGCCGCTGCCGATGACGGCGTCGATGTGCGCGGATATCTCCACTGGTCCGCACTCGACAACTTCGAGTGGGGCCACTGGGAACCGACCTTCGGCCTCATCGCCGTGGACAGGACCACCTTCACCCGCACCCCTAAGCCCAGCCTCGCCTGGCTGGCAGACGTCGCCCGACGGGGCCGCCCCTGACGTCAGACAGCGCAACGGCACGCCAAATGCCGCGCAACCGCTCGGAACGGCCACCGAGGCCAGAGAACTGAAACCGCTTAGGCAGCGTGGATGAAAGGAACGATCTGATGGAAGGTCTACAAGACAAGGTGATCGTGTTCGCCGGAGCTGGCGGCATCGCCACCGCTACCGCGGACTATCTAGGTGCCGGGGGTGCACGGGTCGTCGTCGGAGACATCTCCCTCGCCTCCGCCGAACGCACCGTCACGGCAGCAGCGACAACAGGGGGCGACGGACTCGCCATCGAGCTTGACATCGCCGACGAGCAGCAAGTGAAGGCGCTGATCGACCTAGCAATCAGCCGCTACGGCCGCATCGACGGACTCTTCAACGTGGCGGCCAACATCGACCCGGCACAGGTGCAGCTCGACACGAACGTGGTCGACATCGACCTCGCTGCCTGGCAACGGTCGATCGACGTGAACCTCACCGGCTACCTCCTCACCGCCCGCCACGCCATTCCGCACATCGTCGAAGCCGGCGGTGGCTCCATCGTGAACACCTCCTCCGAGGCCGTCTACGCCGGCATGGAGGACAAGGTCGCCTACTCCGCCACGAAGGCCGGCGTCACTGCACTCACCCGCCACATCGCTCGCAAGTACGGCAAGCAGAGCGTCCGCGCCAACACTGTCTCGCCAGGAATGGTGCTGACCGAGCAGACCGAGGCAAATCTGCCCGAGGACTTCCGGGAGATGATCCTCGCGTCGACACCGGCTCCGCGAAACGGGCGGCCGAGCGACCTGGGCGCGACCGTCGCCTTCCTCCTCTCCGATAACGCGTCCTGGATCACGGGCCAGGTGTTCTCCGTCAACGGCGGAACCACCATGCGCGCCTGACACCGCACGGCCGTAAATCCGAACAACACCGATGAAGGAAAGACCCGTGGATTCGACGACGACCGCGAGTACTGCTGACAAGCGCCCGCCCTACGACCCAAGAGTGGCCATCGCACTGGAGGAGATGACGGAAGGCGGCATCTTCGCACCGCTGACCGCTGAGGCGATCCCGACCATGCGCCAGTACGCCGTGCCCGAAGACATCGCACACTTCGATCTTGAGCAACTCGAGTTCACCATGCCGGGCTTCGAGGGAGCCGAGTTGGCGCTCACCCTGCTACGACGCCGCGACCACACCGGCACCGGGCCCGGCATCCTCCACGTGCACGGCGGAGGAATGGTGATGGGCACCCGGATGACCGGCATCTCTCTCGTCAGCCCATGGGTGGCGGAGCACGACGCCGTGGTCGCCACCGTCGAGTACCGCCTGGCACCCGAGCACCCTGACCCGACCCCTGTCGAGGACTGCTACGCCGCACTGGTCTGGGTGGCGGAGCACGCCCAGGAGGTCGGGATTGACCCTGATCGCCTCCTGATTGCTGGAGCGAGCGCCGGCGGTGGGCTCGCGGCCGGCGTGGCACTGATAGCGCGCGACCGCGGCGGCCCGGCACTGCTCGGCCAGATGCTGATCTGTCCCATGCTCGACGATCGCGACGCCACCGTCTCGACTCGCCAGTACGACGGCATCGGGCTCTGGGACCGCAGTAGCAACACCGTGGGATGGAATGCCCTGCTTGGCGACCGCCGCGGCTCCGACGACGTCTCCATCTACGCCGCCCCAGCCCGGGCTGACGACCTTTCGGGACTCCCACCGACCTACCTTGATGTCGGCAGCGCGGAGGTGTTCCGTGACGAGACAGTCGCTTACGCGTCCGCCCTATGGGGCGACGGCATCGACACGGAGCTGCATATCTGGCCCGGGGGAACTCACGGTTGGGAGGCGCTGATGCCCGACTCGCCGTTGGCCGAGCTGGCGCGGCAGGCCCGCAGCTCTTGGGTCGCGAGACTCCTCTCAACGTGAGTCGCGTGGCGATCGGCCGAGGCCCCGATTACAGAAGTCGCCGTCCCAGGTCGGATGCCAGAAACGGGCCCGGAAGTTGCCCCAGTGCAGCAGACCGCCCCGGGGCCCGCGCGAGGTCGCCGAACAGATCAAGACCAACGCCAGCGACGCACCCGTCTACATCACCTTGGACATCGACTGCCTGGACCCCGCCTACACGCCGGGCACGGGCACACCGGTGCCCGGGCGCCCCTCGACCGGATACATGTGCGAGGTGCTGCACCACTTGAGGGGCCTGAACGTCGTTGGCGATGACATGGCCAAGGTCACACCGTACCTGGACCCGAGCGAGATCACCGCGATGGCCGGGGGCGTGATCGTCGGCGACATCCTGCAACTCATGGCAGCCGCCGACACCCCCTGGCCGACGGGGAGGGGTGCACAGTTCTGAGGGGCACCGCTCCCGCCATATAGCTTTGGGCTCAGGGTTGGGGTGGACGTCCTCTCGGAGGACCGTGAGCCTGTCGGCGATGAGGGCGAAATCCTGCTGGACGGCACCGTGGCCGCCGCGCCCGGGTCGGCGAGACGCGAAGGCGCCGGGCCGACTTCGAGCTGGCCTACCAGCCAAGGGAGCTCACCGCCGTCTCCTACCACGAGGGCCGGGAGACCGGACGCTCCCGCCTAGTCGCGGCCGGAGAGGACTTCTGTCTACGCGCCCATGTTCCGCGGACCAGGGTGGACGCCGACACCAGGGACCTGGCCTTCGTCGACTTGGAGCTCACCGACGCCGACGGCGTCATCCGCGCCGACCTCGAACGCACGGTCTCGGTCACCGTGGACGGCCCGGGTGTGCTCCAGGCCCTGGGCAGCGCCAATCCCGTCACCGAGGAGGGGTTCACCAACGGCGAGCACTTGACGTTCGGCGGTCGCGCCCTGGCCGTCGTCCGGCCGAGTGGCCCCGGAACGATCACGGTCACGGCCCGGTGCGAGGACTGCGAACCGGTGACGGTCATGCTGACCGCCCGGTGACCCGTCCCGGCTGAGGACATCGGCGGCAAGGCCGACCCCGGTGACCCGACGGGGTGGCGGGCTCACGGGTCTACCACCCCGTCAGGGACCCGCGGAGCGGGGCACACGTGATCAGATCCCCTGGGCCAGCCGGTGGTAGGCGGCGTTCCAGCGGACATGGCGCTGGAACTCCTCCAGCGTCGTGCCCTCGTCGATGGCGAGGAACTCCACGCCCGCCATCTCCGCGAAGTCGCGGAACACCTCGATGCCGACGGTGGTGGCCATCACCGTGTGGTGCGCGGCTCCCGCCGTCAGCCAGGCCGCGGCGGAGGTGGCGAAGTCGGGAGCGGGTTCCCAGAGCGCCCGCCCGACCGGCAGGTGGGGCATGGGCTCGTCCAAGGGCACGTTGGTCACCGCGTTGGCGACCAAGCGGAAGCGGTCGCGCATGTCGCTCAGGGCGACCACGACCGCGGGCCCCGGGTCGGCGGTGAAGACCAGGCGCACCGGGTCCTCCCGGCCGCCAATCCCCAGCGGGTGGATCTCCAGCGACGCCCTGCGGGAGGTGAGGGAGGGGCTCACCTCCAGCATGTGGGCGCCCAGGATCTTCTCCTGGCCCGGAACCAGGTGGTAGGTGTAGTCCTCCATCAGGCTGGCGCCGCCGGGCAGACCCGCGCCCATCACGTTGGCCACACGCACCAGCAGGGCGGTCTTCCAGTCCCCCTCGGCCCCGAACCCGTAGCCGTCGGCCATCAGGCGCTGGACGGCGAGCCCCGGCAGCTGGCGCAGCGCACCCAGGTCTTCGAAGTTCGTGGTGAAGGCGCCGAACCCCCCGGCCTCCAGGAAGCCCCTCAGGCCCAGTTCGATCGAGGCTCCGTAGCGCAGGGAGTCGTGGCGCTCGCCACCGGACCTGAGCTCGGGGACCACGTCGTAGGTCTGCTCGTACTCCTCGACCAGGGCGTCGACCTGCGATGCGGGGACCGCGTGCACGGCCTCGGCGAGTTCGTTGACGCCCCAGGTGTTGACCTGGACGCCGAAGCGCAGTTCGGCCTCGGTCTTGTCGCCCTCGGTGACGGCGACGAAGCGCATGTTGTCACCGAAGCGGGCGAGTTTCAGGTTGCGGGCGGCGTCCCACCCGGCGGCGGCACGCACCCAGGAGGCGACGCCCGCGGTGACGG